>NZ_JACSQB010000082.1 GCF_014836835.1 Clostridium faecium
CACTTAAATTTTAAAAATAATATTTATGTTTCACATAATATTATCGATAATATTATATGAAACATAAATATTATTTTCATAATCATTCTTATTTAATAAAAATTTTTCTTACCTATGGTTAATATCATACATTTTTGTTTATCTCAGCATTAAATAAATTGAATCTTAATTTTACATTTCATAACATCATTCACCATATTATGAATATATTAACATAATACTCCTATCTTGTCAAACTATTCTGTCATTTTTTAATATTTAATGTATTATAATGTCACAAATATGTATTATATGAAATAAAGTTATTTAAGTTTAATGTAATATTAAATTTTATAAAATATAAATAAAAAAAGATTAAGAGATAAATCTCCTAATCCTCTAATAATTTTCATATTAATTTACATTTAAGCCGCCTATTTATAATTCCTTAAATAATTCAAGGTATTATTATTTATATCTCCCAATCTCCATATAGCAAAATTCTCATATCCCAGCTTCTTTGAAAGACTTAACCATTGTTGAAAAGTTTTATAATCTGCATACCAAACAGTATGCTTAATATTATCATCATCAATATAGTTAAAATATACACTTCCGCTTGAATCATCACGTTTAACACCTTCTAAGGATTTTTCTAACAATTTATCTGCTTCAACTTCTGTTAAGGATGTAATTTTCCCATCCTCACTCCAATCAAATCCTCCAGTAGCAAATGCTATAATTTTATTTCCAGGAATTTTATCCATTTTTGATGCTAAATCACATATAAATTTATCATTTGCTTTAGGTCCAGGTTCACTATGATATCCATAAAGATTATAAGCCATCATTATATAACTAGGTCCTGCTGGTAAAGCTGTTTTATCTACAGGGCTTCTTGGCTCAAGAACAATTCTTAAAGATTTGTTTATGTCTTTAAGCCTTTTATACAAACTAGAACAAAATTCAATGTAATTTTCCCATATACTTTCATCTATGTTTTCATAATCAATTTCTACACCATCAAAATTTTTTTCATTAATGATTTTAATGATTTTATCTATATGGTCATCCCTGCTTTCTTTTGTTGCCATTAATCTTTTCAATAATTCTGGATCTTTTTGGACAGACTTTCCTTCTTCATTAAATCTGTCATTTACAATTGTAATATATATTTTCTTTGATTTATCTTCATTTAACTCCATAATTTTAGTTAAAGCCCTATCAAATTCATTTGTAAAATACAAATTATCATATTGATCAAAATATGCTGCAAAAATTTGCAAACTATTAAATTCATCATTAAATTCTTCAAAATCTTTAATTCCAGATTCCCACTGCCACTCCACAATCCATGCTGATATCTCTTCAGGGATTTCTTTGGAAATATCTTTATTTTTATCTGAAATATTTCCTAATTGTCCATATAGTATTACTGCACAAATTATACTAATGATTATAATTAATAAAAATATTTTTTTATAATCTTTATTTTTAAGAAACATAGCTTTATCCCCATTCATATTTAAAAGGTTTCTATAGCCCAGTCCACTAATGAATTAAAGAAGATTTTTATATCTCTAGTTATTTTTTCAGATTTACTATATCCATTATAAAATAAAATAGGCATTTCACTATTCCCATTTTTTTCTTCTATAATTTCTTGAATTTTTAAATCATCGAAGACCCCATCATATATCCTATCTTTTTTATTTATTTCACTATATCGAGATTCTAATGCTACTCCACCTGTTGTTATATTATCATCTATAGGTATATCTTTTGCTATTAAAAATTTATTCATCCAAATTTCCAGTTTGTTCTTATTTAAAATAATCTTAATATCTCGATCTTTACGAATATCAATAATCTTATCATTTGCTTCTTTAGAATCATTAATTTGCATCTTAGTATAAGTTGAAGATACATCCTTATCTTGAGTTAATCCACTTTCATCATTAATTTCTATATCTTTAAGTTTACAAGAATATATTTGCTTTTTTTCTTTCATAGGTGCCTTTTCTTCAACAATAACTTCATTATCTTGAAATGCAATATTTATAAAAGAATTCTTTTCTCTGTCATAGCGAAGAAATATTCCTTGTCTTCCTATAACATTACCTCCAATCCTAGTAGTAATATTTATATTATTATAATCATTACTATCTTTTAAATATAATAACCCATTATCTTCTACTGGAGACGTAAGAACAATCCTATTACCTATAAATTCTGCAGCACCTTTAATAACTTCCCATTTATCTTTACGATTTTCATCACCAATTACAAAAGGTAAGTTCTGTGATGTATCTTTGTTAATCTTCATTAAAAGATGATTTGTATACCAATAGGCTTTAGGTTGTAGCCTTGTAAGGTCATATAAATTTCCATTACCTTTATTGCAGCTAACACCTTCTCTGTTAAAGTGAATTTTAAATTTTTGTTGTATATTTTTAGAATTCACATCCTCTACCAGTCTATTCATGCCATTATAAAGAGAATTAGCATGCATAATCATATATACTTGAGGCATAAAGCCAAGTTTTTCATTGTAAACCTCTTCCATTTTCATATAATCCCAATTTATTCTAGCCTCCATATCTTTCTTATTTTCTATTGGAATCATATCTTCATCACGGATAAAATCCATAAGATAGTGGTCGTAATATACTGCATTATCTTTATCTTTAAATTCAGCTTCACTTTTCATCCCTATATAATTATTATTTCTATCAAATATATTTATATAGGATAATCTATATCCATTAGTTCCAAGTTCCCAAAAACCACTTTTCTTCAATTTTAATAAATCTTTTGGTTGAAGAAATTTAAAATCTTTTTCTTCAAATCTGTCAGCATAAGAAAGCATTGTAGCTTTATAATTATATTTTTCCAGTATTGGCTGTGCAAACAAGCTAGAATCATTTCTACCATCCTCAAAAGTTAGGAAAAGTGCTTTTTCTGGCAAGGGCTTTCCCTCATTATAAAAATCTAATACATCTTGTTGAGATATGGTTTTATACCCTAGTTTATAAAGAGTTCCTAACTGTTTATCTAGTTCATTTTTAGCTATTAATTTAGAAGTTCCAGACCGTCCTACTCCAAAATATGATAATGCTATAAATCCATTTTTGTTTGTCCATTGTGTTTTATCTGGTTGTTCATAGCTTTTAATACCAAACAATGCTTTTATTAATAATACTGAAAAAGCTAATAATATAATTACCTGCATTACTGTCCTAGCAGCTTTAATACGATTTTTCTTACGGTAGTTTAATTCATTACTTTTGGTATTTTTATTCATGTTTATTCATCCTTCACACATTACTTTACAATATTTCTGTGAACATCTCACAGTTTAATAAAACAATTAGATTCTATAATAACCTAAAATTCTTTTAATTAGGTATAGAGCTGTTTTTTCCACTATACCATATTTAATTTACTTTTTTTGTACTTATTTTAAAAGAATTCTAAAGGCTTCTTTCAATTTTCTTTTTTTCTTTTTTATGTTTTCTCATTGCTTTTTTATTTCTTGCTTTTATATCCTCAGGGGTTTCTCTTGTGCCCCAAGTGGATTTCCAAAAAGTTACCCAAGCAACAGGCATTTGCCATAAAAGTACTAGTTCATAAAAAAGACAAAATACTATACCAAAAATCCATAATTTACTCTTTTTAAATAATAAATGTGCAAAACTCATCATCAATGCCATTAGTAAAATTCCTAAAATAAAGGTGGTTGGAAATACCCTATGAACAATAGGAACATAAATAAAGTTATATAATACTACTAATGGTGCAGCAATAGGTACTATTAAACCTATATAAAAGAATAATGCCATAAAAGGTTCTTTTCTCCATATAAAAGAACCAGCTCTTAAAGATTCTCTCAACCATGAACGTTTCCATCTCATCTGCTGCTTTAAGAAAACATTAGTATCTGATGGAACAATAGTAGAACATATAGCACTATCTTGATACCCAGTTCTATGCTTCTTCATAATAAAATTTGTCATGCTTCGATCATCACCAAAAGTAGCAGGCTGTCCTAAAAATTTCTGATTAAGCCAAGCCTCTTTATTCTCAATTACTAATTCTTTTCTATAACAGGATAATGGACCTGAAAGACAAGTTACACTATCAAAATAGGATTCTGCAGCCTTCATAATACGAAAAGCAATATAATAACGAACAGTTTGCATTTTTGTAACTGAGTTAGTATATTTATTTTCAACATCAGTACGGCCAGTAACTCCTCCCATTTTAGGATCTTGAAATGGCTGAACAAGATTCTTTATTGCTTCTGGTTCTAAAAAACTATCAGAATCTACAAATACAACTAAATCATGTTTTGCTTTTTCAACGCCACTGCTTAAAGCTACACGTTTACCACCATTTTTAGGTAATTTTATTACTTTTAAACGTTCTTTAACTTTATAACGTTCTGCTTCATTATAAAGTTTTTCAACTATCTCCTCTATTTTTTCCACAGACTTATCGGAAGAATTATCATCTACAATAATTACTTCTAACTTATCTATAGGATAGTCTTGATTAATACAACTTAAAATTGTCCTTTGAATCCATTGTTCTTCATTGAAACAAGGTATAATTATTGACACACCAGGTCTGTAATTGGGATTTACAGGTACATTTCTATAAAGTGCTCCAAAAAAGTATCTAGACAATAAAAATGCTGCAGCAATAAGACTGTAAAGATACAAAAATATATTGTATTTAAAATATACAATGCTTTCAACACGCATAAGCATTATAATTGATACTACTACAAATAAAATAGTACTTGCAGTATATACTGAATATCCCCATCGTTTTTTTTGAAAATATTCAAAGAGATTTTTATCAAATTCAAAAGCCACATAAAGCTTTTCTACTTCCTCATTTTCCTTGGTAAAATATCTTACCACCTTACCATCAGTATTGACTTTTGATTCAAATCCTTCTGGCATAGTTCCAGGTGGAAGATTAAATTTAAGTTTGCATCTTTCTCCTACAGTAAAATTCTCATATTTATTTTCCAATTCAACTAAAATACCTGTAGAAGAAATATCAACAGCTTTTCCTTCTATCTTCTTTTTCTCTTTATTATTGAAATTAGATATTATCACAGGGAAATCAGCCATATATCTTAAACTTAGCATTTTTAATTTTTCTGTATAATTTATATCATCTTCTCCATTTTGCAATTTAATGTCCTTTATTCCTCTTCGATCCTTTAATTTTCGTATGTTTTCTGGATCTGGTGCATATGAAATTATACGTCTATCTGACTTTGGATTCGGCAAAACTTCAATTATATTTTTTTTCTTTTTCCTATTTTTTTTAACCACAAATATTTCTCCAATCTATTCTAATCTATATTATAAATTTTACTGCAAAAAACTTGTTAAATATAACTTAATTGTGAGCTCTAATTTTTGTCAAAAATCCAATTTGTTTTATATACTATTTATTCAAAAGTTTAGATACTGTAGTAAATGAATATCCTTTATTCTTTAAATGCTCTATTATATCTGGCAAAACTTTTAATGTGCTACTATTTTCTTGAAGATGTAGTAAAATAATACTTCCTTTATTCGTATTTTCAACAATAAAATTTATTACCTCTTTAGGGCTATTATTTACATCCCAATCATGTGCACTTACATCAAATAGAGCAATAGTTTCATAACCACAGGCTGCTATAATTTTAGCAGTTGAGTCATTAATTTCTCCAGTAGGAGGTCTAAAAAGCATCTTAGGCTGTTCTTGAATTGCCTCTGTTAGAACTTGATGGCACTTTATCACTTCACTCGCTATCTCCTCAGCGGTTATGCTTGTTATTATTGGATGAGAATAACTGTGATTTGCAACATCATGTCCTGCTTCTGCAATGGCTTTTGCCAAATTTGGATTTTGTTCCACTCCATTCCCTCTTAAAAAGAAACTGGCTTTAATGTCATTCTTATCTAAGATGTCTAATATTTTTGTTACTGTAATATCTCTTCCCCAATCATCGAAAGTAAGGGCAATTTCATTTTTATCTGTATCTGCCTTATATACAATGTTGTATTCACTATCTTTAGCATTTTCATTTATTTTCGCTGCATCATATCCTTTTATGGATTGAAGGGGCTTTCTCTCATAACTGCCTTCAAGTAATGTATCTAGTGAAACCAATTTGTATCCTACATCATCAACTGCCTTTGCAATTAATGAAATAGCTTTAATAACCTGAGGATTTTTATCTGTATTTAAAGCTATTATTCCTCCACGAGTAATATATTTTTCTACATAACTTCCAATTTCTTCTGCACTCTTCATATCCCAATCCTTAGGATTAATACTGTAAGTGACAACAGCATCCAATCCAGTTTGAGCTGCAACCAAAAGTACATCCTCGTTATAAGCTCCAGATTTTGTCCTTAAATACTTTGGTGTTACCCCTATTTCTTTTTTTAATATTTCGTTAGTCTTTTGTACTTCTTTGTATATGTCTTCATAACTTAGCTCAGTTAATTCTTTTCTGTTTAATGTATTATTTTCAATTTCATGTCCTCTTTTCAGTATTTCCTGTGCAATATCAGGTTCCTCTGCCACTCTAATTCCTGGAAGAAAAAATACTGCTTTTATTTTAAATTTATCCAACTCATCAAGAATCTGTTTCATCATCTTTTCATCACCCATACCACTAAAGGTAAGAGTAAGTTCTTTCTTAGTTGTATACACATAAGAAATTTCTTTACTTTTTTTTCCATTATTTCTAGATATCTTATCCCCTTTTTCTATTTTATTTATAGAAATATCATTTTCATTTGAATTTTTTTTTGATAAATTGCTAATTACTATTAAAGAAATTAAAATTAATACGATTATAATAACAGGGATAAATTTTTTATATTTTGAATTTATCATTATATCCCACCTTTTATAAAAAATTATAAACAATAGATATTTAGTTTTACATTAACGTGAAATTAAATGTTAACAATGGATAATTATTGATAATTTTTTTACATAATAATATACTATTTTAATATACATTAATTTAATAATTATTACATAATTACTTTCTGAATCTCTCACCACTAAAGTCGCAAGGTTCTTAGTTACTATCCAAACTTCTTTGGGATAGCCAATATTTGCTAAAGCAATATCAGTTGAAACCAAATACTGGTTCGGTTTCTCTAAGACTTTACATGGCAAAGTTTCCCTTGAAACTATTATCACCCTACGGAGTTTACCATATTGGCTCCGTTCAAAACCATATGCCCCAAAGAATAAATTTTCAATATAATATTTTCAATATGCATACTTATATTTACTGATAAAAGCAATAATAATTGATATTTATTTAACAAATAAAATATTAATATAATTTATGTATTCTTAACTTATGATATTATAATTATTATAATATTCTTTTATCCAAAAAAGAATAATACCATAACATTTAAAAATTTAAAAGATTTTTTTTAGGTATGGTTTTATGCAAATTTTGCATTCATTTCAATAAAATGAATGATTTTCTAAAAGTTTATTCGTTCCAGCTTTCTTAATGTTTCTAGCAATACTAAAAAGAGTTAACATTTCCTTATTAGAAACATTAGCTCTTTTCATTGTTACAAAACTTTAAAGTATATTTTCCAATCCAAAACTACTTTATTTTACTTATGTATCTTTTCTTATTAATAATATCAATTAATGTATAAGCAATGCAGATAGCTCCATCATTCATATAGTAAATTCTTTCATCCTCTTGGTTCATAACTTCATCATTGGAAAAGTGATTGTATCTTTCATCTAAATTTTTAATAATATTATTAGATTTTTTTTGGCTTTCTTTAGCCACTTTTTAGCTGCTCTTTTATCTATACTATCTACACTGTTAAGAAAACTTATAAAATAATCCATAATTTTTTTATGCCCATCATTATGAATGAGCATCCACTTGCTGTTTAATTCTTCTTTCAATTCATTACTTTCTTCTTGATGTATAACTTCTATTCTTCTACATTGTTCAATTATAAATTTCTTATTCAAGGTATCACCATCTTTTCCATTAAATCCACCCTAGGAATTACTAGAGAAAATAACCCCTATTATCTTCTATCTATACTTGCAATTACTCATGACCATAAAAACATCCTTATTATATTCTTATAAAATAATATAATTATGAACTGTCTTTTATAATATACTTCTATATATTATTTATATTTCCTTTTAAATTTTTGTAAAACAAGGTACCAGATATTAATATACTTAGTGTCTTATTCTATTTATAAATCTATGTAACTAAATATCCTTAGAAGGTTGTTCAATTCTTCTGTATGTAGATTATATGTTTCCATTATGGATTTTTATTATCTAATTTTAATTTTTTCTTAACTCTTATATCACTTTCATCATAAGGTAAACTATTATTTAAAGCTTCCAAACACAAAAGACCATGAAATTCATATCTTTAAATTCCCTTCATGATCTTTTTCTATTTTAATTATCTTTTACTATAAGTAAACTAACTTAAAATTTTATCTAATTCTTCAAAATTAGTATATCCTTGTGAGATTATTCTTCCTTTGTCTCCTTCCACTGCAATAACTGTTGGAAAGCTTGCTACACCCATTTTGGAAACCATATTAAAATATTTGAATGTTTCTTCTTTTAAATCTTCTGATAAAAATTCTTTTTCAAACTCTTCTTTAGAAATTCCAAAACTCTCTGCTATTTCAGTATACAGCTCTAAACTATTAGTATCCTTTCCTTCTATAAAAAGTGCTTCTTGAATCTTTTTAAGAAATTCAAAAGCTATGTCCTTTTTTAATCTTTGAATTAAAATTACTGCTTTTGCTCCTGGAAGACTATCTAAAATTATATTATCATTTTCTAATATATTTTTATTAAATCCTTCTCCAAATTTTTTGCCAGTTAATTCTTCTATTCTTCTACTATGACTCTTTATATAATCAGCTAGGCTACGATTCATAGTCTTTACATTATCACCTACCCACATTCCTCCAGGTAAAACGCTAAAATCATAAACTTCCTTGTACTTTTCATGTATACTATTTATAACATCACTAAAACCATAGCACCATCCACACATAATATCTGCAACATAATATATTTTTCTTTTCATATGCTATCCCTCTCAATTCAATTAATATCCTACTGTAAATCTTTTGCGAGAAAACTTAGATTTTTCAACTTCATCTAACATAGCAAAAGCAAAATCCTCAAATGAAATACGACTAACCCCTTTTTCATCTACTACTAAGTAATCTTCACTAGTGCGATATACTCCTGTTCTTTTTCCTGGCTCTATAAATGCAGCAGGACTTAAATTTGTCCAATTAAGATTTTTTTCTTGTCTATACTGTTCTAATGCTTCACCATGAGCCAATGCAATTGGTTTCCAATCTGAAGGAAAGTCCTTTGTTTCAACTAACTTGATGCCCTCTTCTACAAGAAGACTTCCAGCACCACCCATTGATAAAAGACGTGGCACCCCTGCTTTTTTTACTGATTTTATTAAACTTTTAGTAGCATCTACTAAAACTTTTTCTTCTCCCTGCTTTGGTCCAAAAGCACTGATAACTATATCTTTTCCCTCAATAATCTTTGATAATCTTTCTTCATCAAATATATCTCCTTCAATAACTTTTAAGTTATCTTGTTTATCATTAACTTTTGATATGTTACGAACTATTGCAGTAACCTCATGTCCTCTCAATAATGCTTCCTTTAAAATCACTTTTCCAACATTTCCAGTGGCTCCAATCAATGCTATTTTCATAAATAATCATCCTTTCAATATAATTTTATTGTAACCTTGTCAGTTACACCAAGTATAAAAAAATATAGCAGTATATTTGATGTAACTAACAAAGTTACATCGAGATTAAAAAAAAAATTTCATTAATATTATTTAATCTTTTCCTGCAATCCTTCAACAATATCCTTCATAGTAACCTTTTTTAATACATCTTCCATTGCATCTTGTGCTTTAACCAATACAATTTCTAATACAAATTGAATGTTTGCTCCTATAGGACACTTTGGATTTGGATTTTCATGTATTTGAAAAAGCTCCCCTTCTCCAACCACATCCACTGCCTTATATACATCTAATAAAGTAATATCTTCTATAGATTTTAAAAGATATGCTCCTCCACTGCCTTGATTGACATTCACCATACCAGCCTTTTTTAACATTCCAATAACTCTTCTAATAATCACTGGATTTGTATTCACACTACCTGCAATCCATTCCGATGTACATAAATTTTGTTTTTCCATAGATAACATTGATAATATATGAACTGCTACAGAAAATCTACTGCTTATCCTCATACTTAATTCCTCCTGTTGTAACCATTATAGTTACATTAAAAATAATTGTCAAGAAAAAATTTCTTACTCTTTGAATATGTTTTATAAAATAATTATAAAAAAACAACTAATAAAATTTTTACTAGTTGTTTTTTTAATTTATATAAAATTACTGTTACAAATTAAATTTTTATATTTTAAAATACATTATTAACTTTATTCACTAGCAACCTCGTCCATTGCTGAAGCTTCTTCAAAATTCCAAGAATTTTTTATCAAATATCTGTTTCCAAAAGGAGTTAGTATTGATAAAATTGCAAACACAGCTAATATACCACAATACCATATATTTGGTACTATTTGAACAGGACTTATAGCACCATTAGTAAAACTGGCAGCTATTAATAGCTGTGCCCCATAAGGTATTAATCCTTGCATAATACAAGAAAAAGTATCTAAAAGAGAAGCTGTTTTTCTTGGATCTATTCTGTATTCTTTTGATAATTCTTTTGCCAATTGGCTAGTAACAAGAATAGAAACTGTATTGTTTGCAGTAGCCATATCTGTAAGTGATACTAATGCACTTATTCCTAATTGTGCAGATTTATTACCTTTTATCATTCTTTTTACTCTATATAGTAACCAATCAAGTCCTCCAGCATTTGATACCATGTTAGCTAAACCACCAGTTAATAGTGATAATAAAAATATATCAATCATTCCTGTGAATCCTGAATATATCTCTTGAGATAAGCCTAATAATGTAAAACTTCCATAATAAATTCCAATTGCTCCAGAAAGAATAATTCCTCCAGTTAATACCACCAATACGTTCATTCCTGCCAAAGCAGCAATCAATACAAAAGCATATGGAATTATTTTAATTAAATTATAAGAGTATTCCTGAATTTCTGGTGTGTTAACAGGTTTTCCAAGTATTAATAATAATACTATTGTAACTAGAGCTGCCGGCAATGCAAAACCTACATTAGCTCTAAATTTATCCCTCATAGATATTCCTTGAGTTCTGGTTGCTGCTATGGTTGTATCAGATATTATAGATAAGTTATCTCCAAACATAGCTCCTCCTACTAAAGCACCTAGTGCTAAAGGTAAATTTAAACCTGCTTTTTCAACTAATTCAACAGCTATAGGAGCTACAGCTACAACAGTTCCAACAGAAGTTCCTGTTGAAATAGAAATAAATGCAGCTACTATAAATATTCCAACAGTAATAAAATTAGCTGGTATTAAAGTAAGTCCTAAATTTACTGTAGATTCAACCCCTCCCATAGTACTGGATACTGTAGAAAAAGCTCCTGCTAATAAATATATAATACACATAGTGACTATATTTTCATCACCGCATCCCTTTATAAAAACAGTAAATTTATCATCTAAAGAACCTTTTGTTAAAATAAATGCAAATATTATTCCTATAAGTGCTGCTATTGGAGCTGGAAATTGATAAAATGCCATTTCAACTCCTTTAGCCTGTAATATAATACCCGAAGATAAATATACTACTATAAAGATGGCAAAAGGTAATAAGGCCAATCCATTTCCTTTTTTTTCATTGATATCACTCATTTTACTATCCTCCCTGTTTATTAATCTTCCATCAATAATTCTAAATCTATTGGATATTTGCCATAAGTTTTAGCTGCTTCCATAAACATCTCAATTTTTTCAATTGGAGTATTCATAGGAATTTGACAGCCTGTACTTAAAATATAACCTTTTTTAGAATCATATCCTTTTCTAATACACTCTTTTACTGATTTAAAAATATCTTCTTTAGTTCCCTTATGAATAACATCAACTGGTGGGACATTTCCAGTAATTATAACCTTATCTCCCATTACTTCTTTTGCTTCTTCTAAATCTTCTATATTATCTATGCTGAAATTAGAAATACCTGTGCCAACAACATCTTCCCATATTTTTCTGCTTTTCCCGCATATATGTATGCTAGGAGCGCTGCCAGTTTTCTCTTTAATCTTATCAACATTTTTTTGTAAATAAGGCAGGGAGAATTCTCTAAATTGCTTTGGACTTATAAGACTATTAGATGAAACAGGATCAGCAAAACCAATTGATAAACCTAGTTTAGCTACTTCCTCTATATATCTATTATTAGATTCTGTCACTATCTCCATTAAAGTATGAACTTTTTTAGGGCATCTAATCATCCACTTTAATAAATTTTCTGTTCCTGCTACAGAAGCTGCTACACTAAATGGTCCAGACATTGCTGCACCAACATCTACTTCTTTTATAAGTGCATCTCTAGTAAGTCTTAAAGCTTCAATTAAAATTGGTAATTTTCCATCCTTTAATGGATCTGCAACTTTAAGAGATTCTATTTCATCTGCAGATTTAACAGCTGGCTCCAATAAATAAGATATACCATAGTCTGGATAACCTACTTTAGAACCCATAGCTTCAGCAACACCTCTAAGACTAGTAGAAATTCCAACACTGTCATGACCTAATCTTTTAAACAAAGCTATTTCTAAATTTGCCATAAGTTCAGCTGAGTGATAATATTCTCTAGCTGTAACTCCTATAAAAGGTGCCATAGTAACTCCCATATCTGGAACACAAATTACTCTATCTATCTCTTGTCCTTTAGCAAAAGCATCCATCCTCTCTCTAGGAGTCATTTCTTCCTTTCTCAATTAAAGCACTTCCCTTCTAAATATAAAGAATAAATCTTGATACTTAGGCATCTGAAAGAAAACTATAAACTAAAGATGTTAGTATATTTTAGACATATGAAATAAAATAACTATTCAAAAATACAAAATATAAGGTTCATTAATGAAAATTTAACTTATACGTGATTTTAATTTCTATAATAAAAAAATCTTTTCAGCTGATGAGCATGCTGATTAGTTATTTTTTGAAGATGCCTCATATTAGGCAAAAAATCAGATTCTGTTCATAGTGGTACTATGAACAAATTCTAACAACCCAGTATTATGCACAATATTCTAACATACCAGTCTATTATTTTTTGAAGATGCCTTAATTAACATATCTGACACTAAATGATTATATACAATTTATGAGAATAAGTATAATAGAATTATCTTATAGAAAATGCCTCTTCGATTTAATTACTGAATATTTGATTTTTTTACAAATCATATAAATGATAAAGCGTCATAATATGATATATTAATTATAACAAATATTAATTATAACATTTATTTATAATATAAATTAAATTATATTATATTTATATTATAAATTCATAAAAAATTAAAAATTAAAATCAATAAAAGCCTGAAAACTTGATGTCAAATTTCAGGCTTTTATACTATATTTTTTAAATTTTTGTTACAAACAAATAACTATTTCATTATTTTGCATATATTATTTGTGAATTCTACAGGATCAGCTATTGTTAATCCTTCTATAAGTAATGCTTGATTGTATAACAAATCTGTGTATAATTTAAGTTTATCTTTATCATTTTTATAAGCTTCTTTTAATGATTTAAATACATCATGATTGGTGTTTATTTCTAATACTTTATCAGCTTTTATATTTTCATTGTTAGGCATAGAATTTAAGATTTTTTCCATTTCAATTGTAAGCTCACCATCATTTGATAAACATACAGGATGGTTCTTTAATCTTTTTGATTCTCTAACATCTTTTACTTTACCTGACAAAATTTCTTTCATATTGTCAAAAAGCTCTTTATTTTCTCCATCATCTGAATTAGTATCTTTTTCGTTTTTTTCAGCTTCTATACCTAAATCACCACTTGATACAGATTTAAATTCTTTTTCTTTATATTTCATTAGCATTTTTATAGCAAATTCATCTACATCCTCAGTAAAGTATAATATTTCATATCCTTTATCTAATACAACTTCTGTTTGTGGAAGTTTCTCAATTCTTTCATTTGATTCACCAGCAGCATAGTATATGTATTTTTGCTCTTCTGGCATTCTAGAAATATACTCATCTAAAGTTACCATTTTTTTCTCTTTTGATGAGTAAAACATTAATAAATCTTGAAGAATATCTTTATTCATTCCAAAATCACTATACACACCATATTTTAATTGTGTTCCAAAAGATTTATAGAATTTTTCATATTCTTCTCTATCATTTTTTAGCATGCTTTCTAATTCATTTTTTATTTTAGTTTTTATATTTTTGGCAATAAGTTTTAATTGTCTGTCATGCTGTAATATTTCTCTAGATATATTAAGGGATAAATCTTCTGAATCTACTATACCTTTAACAAATCCAAAGTAGTCAGGTAGTAAATCTCCACATTTGTTCATTATTAACACACCATTTGAATATAATTCTAATCCTTTTTCATACTCTTTTGTATAAAAATCATATGGTGTTTTTTCTGGAATAAATAAAATTGCATTATAACTTATTGCTCCATCAACACTAGTGTGAATATATTTTAATGGCTTATCAAAACCATAGTGTTTTTCAGCATAAAAGTTATCATAATCCTCTTTAGTAAGTTCATTTTTGTTTTTTCTCCATATAGGAACCATACTGTTTACGATTTGCTCTTCTATATACTCTTCATATTCATTTTCAGTTCCTTCTTTAAGTTTTTCTCTAGTTATGTCCATTTTTATAGGATATCTAATAAAATCAGAATACTTTTTAATTATAGATTGTAATTTATACTCCTCTAAGTACTCATCAAAATTTTCATCTTCTGTATTTTCCTTTATTTTAAGTATGATTTCTGTACCAACAGAATCTTTTTCCCATGGTTCAATTGTATATCCTTCTATACCCTTAGATTCCCATTTATAGGCTTCTTCACTGCCTAAAGCTTTACTTATTACAGTAACAGTATCAGCTACTAAGAATGCAGAATAGAATCCTACTCCAAATTGACCAATTATATCATATCCATCTTTTACTTCATTTTCTTTTTTAAATTGTAAAGATCCGCTTTTTGCTATAACTCCAAGATTATCATCAAGTTCTTCTTTTGTCATTCCAATACCAGTATCAAAAATTTTTATTGTTCTAGTTTCCTTGTCAGCAGTTATCTTAATATAATAGTCATCTTTTTCAAAAGTTAAAGACTCGTCCATTAAAGTTTTATAATAGATTTTATCAATTGCATCACTAGCATTAGAAATAAGTTCTCTTAAAAAAATTTCCCTATGAGTATAAATTGAATTAATCATAAGATCTAAAAGTCTCTTGGATTCTGCTTTAAATTGTTTTGTTTCCAAATTTAATCTCTCCCTTCACAATAAAAAGATATTAAAATAAAAATTTTTCATTATCTTTAGAAGATCCAATTTTAATTTAATTATTGTAAAAATTAAAAACTAGATCATTATTTAATATCCTAAGTTTACATATCCGTCACTTGTTAGCACTCTTTATTATCGAGTGCTAACAACTAATATTTTTATAACATATCTTACATGTTATGTCAATATTGCTTATAAAACTAATGAATACTTTCCATGTAAATAACATTGAACTAATTTACCTAGCTTATCACTAATTGTTTAAGTTTTAAAAATCTATTTTAACGTGAGTTCGAAAAACAAAACAGCTTATGGATAAATATGGTTACAAAAAGCAAAAAAGTACCACCGTAAGGTTGTGGAATAATACTCCAGATAAACTAAAGTCACGTAGTTATCTAACCTTAGAGATGGTTTCTTAGGAAGAAAGCTGTATGCAATCAACCCTGAAACTATGTTTACTATAAAATTAGTAAAACTTCTATGCCTACTATGCCTATCTGACATATGTTTTTTAGATGGTCATTTATAGTTTCAATAATAGATCTTTTCCTAAGTAGAATCTTATCTTCCATCAACATTAGTTTATTTTTCATGTTTTTCTTTATTTTTGCTTTATTGTCATAACTTCACTTAGTGATAAGTTTTTACTTTTTATCATTTTGAAATTACTATCGTTGTTTTCAGTATTTTCAGCTAGAAAATGGCTTTTACAGTTCTTTTCAAAGGCAATACAATAATTGTCTACATCATAAAATATTTCTACTAATAAATTTTGCATAAAATCCCATCTCCTTTGTTTTGTTTATTGGCTTTTACTTATATAATAAAACATTTTGATGGGATTTTTTATATTGAATTTTTTCCATTGAACTCACGTTAATATATAATAAAATACATTTCTAAAAGAAATGTATTTTATATTTGATAAATATTTATATTAAAAACTAATTTCATTAAAAACATTTTTCATCAACTTTATTTTTTGAATATAATTTGTTAATCCTTTTACTGAACATTTGTCAAACAATTCTAATATAGATAATTTTATATTAAAATAACTATCTTAAAGATTCTTTTTTTTACATGCTCTACATCTAATTCACTATATAATGTATTAAAAGATATAACTAAACAGGCTTCTGCTAGTCCATAAGTTGGTACTATAACATTATTTTTCAGATTATATGCTTTCATTCTTTCTAAAAATGTGTAACAAATTTCTGAATCTATTGGTTCACCACCATTAAATATACAACGCATAGAGCTTAAATCACAATTTTCACTAATATTTGATGAAAAACCTATAATATATTTAAATGCATAATTTGGTGCTGCTGATATTGTAACCTTATACTCACTCATACTATTAATCCAGATACTGGGGTTTTCTAAAAACATTCGAGTATTTAAAATATATTGTTTAGCTCCTGCTATTAATGGAATTAAATGAAATCCTATTAGTCCCATATCATGTGTTAATGGCATCCATGTAAAGAACGTATCTTTATCATTTATTTTAGCTTTAGTTATAGTATCTTGTATACTTATAAATAAGCTATCATAAGTAACTGTTATACCTTTTGGTTCATCTGTAGAACCAGATGAAAATTATATGAATGCAATATCATCTAATTTAGGACAATTTAGATTTATATCAACGTTTGTAAAATCACTTAAATCTTTTTTATTTTTTATTAGCTTATTATTATATATAGAATTCTTTAGTTCCTTATTAATATTATTGATTAAAATTTCTTCAACTACAATATAAGGATTTTTTAATTTTGACAATATTTTTAATAGCTTTTCCTTTTCTTTTTTTGTTTGTGTTGTTTTAATCGGTACTGGTATTGCTCCAATTAATATACATGGCCAAAATGTTACAATAAACGTATACTCGTCATGTATCTAAAAAACAACTTCATCATTTTTTTTACACCTAAACTTTTAAAGTATTTTCACATATTTAGAGCATTACTATATATATCTATATATTTAAACTCACTTTTTCCTTCACTATTAATAAAAAAAATTTTTTGTTCATTAGGAATAGTAATTTTTTTATCCTGTATAGTAAATTGCATATAAACATCTCTTTAAAAAACATTAAAAGGTTGTTAATTTGCCTGAATCTTTAGATTTTTCCTCCATCCTTTTAAAAGAAAAAAATCCAATAGCTAAAAATATTACTGAGTTTATAGTTAAAAGTAAATAATCATTATAACTAATATTAGAATTATTTATACTACTTTTTATAAGATTCATTCCCTTTGTAAATGGAATCATATTTAAAATAAATCTTATATTTTTACTTAATGAATTTAAATCATACATACTACTTCCTAAAAATAGTAAGCTTAGAATAAATGGTAATTGTCCTATTTTTTTAAAGTATAATTCTAATGCACCCAATAAAAAAGATAGTCCATATATCCCTATAATCATTATTAAAAATATTACTAATGCTTGTCCATTAATAATGATTTTTATTCCTGTTGATACACTTAGAATTATTATTAATGGCAAAATTAATAATAAATTTCTAAGACATATAACTATTAATTTTACTGAATGTATCTTTATTAAACTATTTTGACTAATAGTTAACTGCTCTAAAGTACCTTCTATTGTTTCATCATTAATTCTATTACATAAAAAATTAATAGTTAGTGAAAAGAAAAACCACGATATATAAGATAAAATCTGTTCACTTACAATTATACTTACCTGTTCAGAGGATAGTGACTTTAAGTTTATTCTTACAAATGAGTATAATATCATAAATAAAATATAATATACTATCAAATCACATATAACTCTTACCTTATATCTTTTATCAATAATAAATTGTTTTTTTATTTCAGCTTTAAAAAGCATTAATATGTCTTTCATAA
>NZ_JACSQB010000130.1 GCF_014836835.1 Clostridium faecium
TATCTAATAAGGCCAACTAACAAAACTGTACATAAAAATATTGGCATAATCGTACAAAAAAATATTGACATTAATAATATTATGGAGATAAGCATTTCCACCCCTGGGGAACAATAGCGAAGTCTGTTAGGATTCCCCTGGGGTGCAGTATAGTTCGGAACTAAAAACAGTGACATTATACCAATATCATGGAGAGTTTAATCAATTCTCAATTTAAATTAATTTTATAAATAAAAAAAATAGGGGAGGTTTTCACCTTCCCCTTTTGGATTGTTAAGAATTTATTATATATTTATATAAGCATTTAAAAAATTAAGAGCAAATTAATTATTTCACTAGCAACTTTATGTTGCTAATTTTTTTGTAGGGGAGAACAGTGTTCTCCAGTTTTTTAGTTCACATACAATTTAATAGTATTGCAGTAATTCATGGCAAACACCATTCGCCGCTACAGGCAATAAAATTGTAATTTATTAGCATTGCTAAAAAATGACTAAAATTATGAATTATTTAAGCTCCTTAATAAGACCTTTTCTATAAGCCATAAGAAGTTTTTCCAAATCATTAATTTGAGTTATCAACTCTTTTCCTATATCTGTATCTCTTATTTTTTGTCTTGATTTTTTAGTTTCAAGTATTACAGAGGAGGAAAGTATATCTTTTCCTTCTTCTATAGCTTTTTGAGTAGATTCAAAAGGTTCATGGGACACAAGTTGTAACCCATAGGAGTTATAGATTAATGTATATCCAGCTAGTCCTGTTTCAGGCTGATATGCTTTTGAAAAACCACCATCTATAACTAATAATTTACCATTAGCTTTTATAGGACTTTCTCCCTTAACAGCTTTAACAGGTACATGACCATTTATAATGTGTGAGGTATTTGGATCCAATCCAAACTCTTCTAATATTTTATCACAAATTTCTTCTTTATCTCTAAAAGCAAAATAAGGATCCTTAGATTCTTTATGAGTTGCTTTATCATCAATAAAATATCTTTCAAAGGTTGCCATTTTATTTTTACCAAATAGAGGAGAATCTTCCCCACACCATAGATACCATAAATAATCTAAAGCATATAAATCTGTTTCTTCATTGCCTTTATTAAAATAGCCTTCTCTTGCTATTCTATCTGCTATGTCTAAATAAGCTTTACCGCTATATTCTTTTCCAGCAACTTTACTTTTTCTAAAGTTACCATTCTTGTCTAGCGGAATGCAGGCATGATATAAAAGATTTGAGTTATAGGTTAAATACAAACTTCCTTTAGAAAATAAATATCTAGTATGTCTTTGAAGTTTTTCACTACTTAAAAAAGAAGATTTTAATCTAGAAACCAATTCTTTTTCCTCATCATTGAGTTTATATGGATTTTTAGGATCAATAGTAGGGAAATTTACATCGTTAAGCTTATATTCTTTCCCATCTACTATTACTGTGCCTTTTTCAAAGTTAATCTTATCTAAAAGCAATCTATTTTCCATTTTAAAACTTGGTCGTCTTTTTATTATTTCTCCTTCAAGTTTAAATTGAATTATTGAAATTGCTTTATGCATTTGAGACATAAGTTTTAAATCTTTTTCTTTATAATTTCCTGCAGTGTCTTTTGGTTTAAAAGATTTACAAGGGTCATCCTTATAGGTATTCATAGCAAAGGTAGCTAAAGGTAATAAATTAATACCATAGCCTTCTTCTAGCGTTTCTAAATTAGCATATCTTGTAGAAATACGAATAACATTAGCAATACAGCTTTCACATCCAGCAGCAGCACCCATCCATAAAATATCATGGTTACCCCATTGAATATCTATAGTGTCATAATTAATTAAGCTTTCCATTATAATATGAGCCCCAGGACCTCTATCATAGATATCTCCAACTATATGAAGTCTATCAACTATAAGCTTTTGAATGACGTGAGAAATAGCAATAATAAATTCCTTAGCTCTTCCAATCTTTATAATTGTATCTAATATACCATTGAAATAATCTTGTTTATTTGGTCTTTCTTGTTGTTCATGTAATAATTCTTCAATAATATATGCAAAATCAGGAGGTAATGCTTTTCTAACCTTAGATCTAGTATATTTAGATGAAACTAATTTACATATTTCTATAAGATGATATAGAGTTATCCTATACCAATCATCAAGTTCTTTTTCTTTTTGAATTATAAGTTCAAGTTTTTGTTCAGGATAATATATTAATGTACATAATTCTTTTTTTTCACTTTCTCTTAGGGTATTTCCAAAAATATCGTTAACTTTTCTTTTAATAACCCCTGAAGCATTTTTTAAAACATGATTAAATGCTTCATATTCACCATGAATATCTGTAAGAAAGTGTTCTGTTCCTTTTGGTAAATTTAATATTGCTTGAAGATTTATAATTTCCGTACAAGCATCTGAAATTGTAGGGAACTTATGAGATAAAAGCTTAAGATATCTTAAATCATCCTCAATTATATCAACACTTATTTCATTTAATGGCAACATATTAAATCTCCTTTTCTATTAATTAATTTAATTAATTAACCAATGAACAACTTAGACTAATCCATAATTGTCAATTGTCAATTCTCCATTAAATAATGTGTTACACTATATATATAATAATATAGCACTTATTTTATACATTATATTATATAACAAACATTGTATTAGTGCTAACATAAAAATATTAGATTTTTATACATTATTTACAAAAATCTCTAAATTTCATAATATATTATAAATATATTATGAAATTTTATAAAAATTCTTAAATTATATGTTAGTAAAACTGTTAATCTTAATAAAAATTTTATATAACAATGAAATCCTTTGTAGCAAAATGGTGGTTATTAAAAATAAACTTAAAAATATTACATCTATATTAGGTTATTGGGAATAATAATTTAATAAAATGTGTCGATAATTAATATAATAATATATTCTCTATAACATATAATCTAATGATAATAAACTTATATTATGGATATTTTAAGGAGGAAATTAAGTCATAATTAGGGAATTTAATAAAGAAAATTGAGAAACTCCATAATTGTGAATTTTTCATTGTAGGGGAGAACAGTGTTCTCCAGTCTTGATTTCGCTTATATTTAATATTAGTGCAACATGACGAACAGTGTTCGCTGCTACATATAACATATAATAAAATTGCAATTGTGAATTTATTAGTATTAGTGAGAAGGAGAGATGTATATGAATAAAATGCTTCAAGTAAAAAAATGGGCTGTTTTAGGGGCAACAGATGACCAAAGTAAGTTTGGATACAAAATATTAAAGAGATTAAAAGAGAAAGGATACACAGTATATGGTATAAACCCTAAATATAATGAAATTGAAGGAATAAAAGTAGTTTCGTCTATAGATAACCTACCAGAAAAAGTAGATGGAATAAGTGTAATTGTAAATCCTAAAATTGCACTAAATTCATTGGAAAATATAAAACAATATGGAGCAGAAAATCTTTGGTTCCAGCCAGGTTCCTATGACAGTCAAGTAATAAATAAAGCAAAAGAGTTAGGATTCAATATAGAAAATAATAATTGCTTATATGTGGAACTAGGAAAACTATAGAAATTAAGAATTAAGTGTGAAGTATGAAGAATTAAGGAGGAAATTAAATCACCTCTAAAAAGCAATAGTGAAGCCTATTAGGGTTCAACTGAGGTTTTATTAATGGAAACAATATTAACTCTTAATTAATAAGAAATAAATTTATAATTAAATAAAGGAGGTTTTAAAATGGGAAAAACATTAAGAACAGTGTTAATAGTAATTCTTGTATTTGCTATTATTTTTGTTCCAGTGGTAGGGTCATATAATAATCTTGTTTCATTAGATCAACAGGTAAGAACTTCTGAAGCAAATATTGAGGCTCAGCTTCAAAGAAGATCAGATTTAATACCTAATTTAGTAGCTACAGTTCAAGGTTATGCATCACAAGAAAAAGAAATTTTTACATCAATTGCAGAATCTAGAGCAAAATTATCTGGAGCACAAACAGTGGAGGAAAGAGCTAATGCAGATGCTGAACTTTCAAGTGCATTATCACGACTTTTGGTAGTTGTAGAAAGATATCCAGAATTAAAATCAAATGAAAATTTTAAAGATTTAACCATTGCTTTGGAAGGAACAGAAAATAGAATAGCAATTGGAAGAGAAGATTATAATAAAATTGTATCTAAGTATAATAGTAAAATAAGAAAATTTCCAACTAATATTATAGCATCTTTATTTAGATTTGAGGAAAAACCATTCTATAAAGCAACTGAAGGTTCTAAAGAAGTTCCTAAAGTTGAATTTAAGTAAGTGATTTTATATGAAAAGGTTATTTAAGAATAATAAATTAAAAGTATTAGTTTTAAGTGTTTTTTTAGTATTTACTTTTTTATTTCCTAAATCTATATGGGCAATAGATTTTCCTAAAGTTACAGAATATAAGTATGTAAACGACTATGTAGGAGTACTGGATAAAAAGAGTAAGCAGCAACTTGTATCAATAGGAGGAGAGTTAGAAAGAAAAACTACTGCAGAAATCACTGTGGTAATAATGAAAACTTTAGATGGCTATCCCATTGAAGATTATGCAAACAAACTCTTTAGAACTTGGGGTATAGGTAAAAAAAATGAAGATAATGGACTTTTAATATTCTTAGCAATAAATGATAGAAACTGGAGAGTTGAAGTAGGTAGAGGACTTGAAGGAGTTGTTCCAGATACATTTTCAAATAGAGTTATGGAGGAAGTTGCCACCCCTAGATTTATAGAGGGAGACTATAATTTAGGAATTTTAGAGGCATATAGTGTTTTTGCTGATGCTATTGCCAAAGAATATGGCGTAACTTTAGAGAAAAATATAAATATAAAAGCATCCACCATGGAAGAAGACACCAACTCTGTTTCTGGGAATATAGGCATAGGGATCATAATATTCTTAATAATACTAGATGTAATGTTTAATAGAGGAAGAATATGCAGAATATTATTCTATAGCAGCCTTGGAAGAAGAAATGGAAGAGGCGGATCTGGTGGAGGATTTGGTGGTTTTGGAGGAGGTTCCTCAGGTGGTGGTGGCGGCTTCGGTGGAGGCTCATCCGGCGGTGGAGGTTCCTCAGGAAGATGGTAGTTAGGTAATAGAGAATTGACAATTGAGGTTGAAATTATTTTTTAAATAAAATAATTTCTTTATAATCTCTTTAAATTCCACCCCTGGGGAACAACGCGAAGTCCGTAAGGATTCCCCTGGGGTGCAGTATAGTTTGGAACCAAAACCAGTGACATTATACCAACATTATGGAGATAAGAAATACAATTCCAATATTATCCAATACCGTAGATGTACCACCATACCCTACTGCACCCCAGGGGACTGTATAAAAAGCGGTTACAAATTTAAATTTTGCCGCTGTTTTTAATTTGGGTTAAAACTTATAATTTTGTTACAGACCCCAGGGGTGAAAATGTAATGCTGCGAAACACCCACAATTCTCAATTATTTAAACTCCACTATAACCTCATAATCAAGTTCATTAAAGAAATCCTTTAAAAATTTTTCAGTGGTCACATTTACTTCATCTAAAAAACCATTTTTGATTAATTCTTCTTCACGTTCTTTTTTACATTGTAAAATTTCTTCAAATACATCTTTGCTTTGTATTGGATTAAATATGGAAGTGCGCTCATCTAATATTGATATATCATCTTCATTTACAACATGATCTAAAATAACAGAGTTAGGCAATGTTAAAATTAGTTTATCACCTTTTAATACAATTTTTGATTTGTCTAAGACTACCCCTGCTTTTATATATCCATCATATTTTAAAATAATTGATTTTTCTGTAAATGGAATTACTAAATCATTAAATTTATAATTGTCCTTTAAAGATATAATATGAGAATAATTATATTTAACAGTAACAAGCTCTTTAATATTCAACAACTGGTGATATATCAACTCTCTTTTTATTTCTTTATTCTTTTTTATAGATAAACTAATAGAAAAAGTCATAACTAAAATTAAAACAAAAATAACAAATAATGATATCAATTTAGTCTTAAAAGAAATATTTTTTAACTTAATAAAATCACCACCTTCTAAATTATTTATATGTGCAATTTTTAAGATAATACGCAAATTAAATTAATTAACAAGTGAAAATTCTCAATTAAATAAGAGATATTCATAAACTTATTATAGAGTAAAAAAAATGATATCTGAAATTTCAGACATCATTTTGTTTAAATAATTATTAATTATCTTCATCAGTCATTTTAGGTTCTACAATAGCCCCTTTTTCTTCTAAGATGCAAGTTACAATTTGAATTATATATATAACTCCAAAATAAACAGCACCAGAGATAAGTATTTCATGTACTGCTTCTGTTCTTCTGTAAGAATCAATAAGGAACAAAAATACTACAAATACTATAGTGCACATAAGAGTTGTTGAAAAACTTTTTGAAAACTTATCTTTTGTCATAATTCGCCCCCTGATTGCTAAATACTCTATTTATAAGTTTATATTTAGTTTATATATTCTTATATTATTTAACTATATATTATATATTAATCCCAACAATATTTCAATTTCAAGTTATTTTACTGTTAAATAGGTTATAACAATGTTAAATTTTATTCATTAAAATATGTGCAAACATATGTTTTGTGATATAATTTTGTAATTAAGAAAGTAATACTTAAAGTATTAATATAATAGAGAATTATTAATTGATGAAGAAGGAGTTTTTAATGAGTAAGAACTATGCAAAAGTTATAGTAAAAGGCTCGCCTATTTCTAAATCTAACTTTAAACTTTTTAATATAAACGGCAGAGCAATTCTTCCTTATAAATCAGGAAAATATCATGATAGATATGCACTTTATGAGGAAGAAATAGCTTATGAATGTAGAATACAAAATCCTAATGTAGTACTTAGTGAATCATTAATTGCAGTTTTAAAAGTTTATTATAAATCTAAAAAACGTCATCCAGACACAAATAATATAACTAAAAGTATTTTTGATGGTATAGAAAAAAGCGGACTTATTGTAAATGATGCTCAAGTTAGAAGACTTATAATAGAAGAGTTTTATGATGAAAAAAATCCAAGATTTGAGCTTGAACTATTTGGAGAAAGTATTTATAAAATGAATTATTCCATAGAAAAATTAGACAATCCCAAAAAACCTATAGAATATTCACCACCTTCAAATAAAAAAAATCCAATAGGTAAAAATAATTTTAAAGAAAAGAAAAATAACAACAATAACAATCTGCTTTGTGAAATATGTGGAAAATACATATCAAAAGAAAATGCCATATCTGCAAATAAAGGTAAAACTATGTTATGTAAAGCATGTTTTAAAAAGTTGTTTTAGAAAATTGATTATAAAGGTAACGAAAGTGTATAATAGTAAAGACAATAGTCAATGGAATATTGATTATTGTCTTTAGAAAATTAAGGTGGAAATTAAACCACCCCTGGGGAACAACGGGAAGCTTGTAAGGATTCCCCTGGGGTGCAGTATAGTTTGGATCTAAAACCAGTGACATTGTATCAATATCATGGAGATAAGAAATTTCCACCCCTGGGGAACAATAGCGAAGTCCGTTAGGATTCCCCTGGGGTGCAGTATAGTTTGGAGCTAAAACCAGTGATATTATATCAATATTATGGAGATAATAAATTTCCACCCTGTACAAAATCAAAGTAAAAAAGTAGGTGACATTATGAATAAAGATTTTAAAATACTTGCTATAGAGTCAAGTTGTGATGAGACTTCTGCAGCAGTAGTAGTTAATGGAAGAGAAGTGTTATCTAATATAATATCTTCTCAAATAGATATACATAAGAAATTTGGAGGAGTAGTGCCAGAAGTTGCTTCAAGAAAACATATAGAAGCTATAAGTGCAGTGGTTCAAGAGGCATTAGATGAGGCTCACTTAACTTTTCAAGATATAGATGCTGTAGGAGTAACCTATGGACCAGGATTAGTTGGAGCCTTATTAGTTGGTCTTCAATATGCCAAATCTTTAGCCTATGCTTTAAATATACCTCTAATTGGGGTAAATCATATAGAAGGACATATAAGTGCAAATTTCATAGAATATAAAGAACTAGAGCCACCTTTTGTAACTCTTGTGGTATCAGGTGGACATACTTTTGTAGTACATATGAAAGACTATGGAAATTTTGAAGTAATGGGAGAAACTAGAGATGATGCAGCTGGAGAAGCCTTTGATAAAGTTGCTCGTGCTTTAGGACTTGGATATCCTGGTGGCCCTAAAATTGACAAAATTGCCAAAGAGGGTAATGAAAATGCAATAAAATTTCCTAGAGCAAATTTCCATGAAGAAAGCTTAGATTTTTCTTTTAGTGGAATAAAATCAGCAGTTTTAAATTATTTAAATAAAATGGAAATGAAACATGAAGAAATAAATGCAGCTGATGTTGCTGCTTCTTTTCAAAAATCCGTTGTAGATGTACTTGTAGACAATGCAATAAAAGCCTGCAAAATAAAAAATGTAGACAAAATTGCCATAGCAGGTGGTGTTGCAGCAAACTCTGCTCTAAGAGAAGCCATGATAAAAGCTGGAGAAAAAAATAATATAAAAGTACTATTCCCGCCAATGATACTATGCACTGACAACGCAGCAATGATAGGAAGTGCTGCCTATTTTGAATACATAAAAGGCAGAACCTCAGACCTAACCCTAAATGCAATACCAAACCTAAAACTTGGAGAAAGATAGTTAGGAATTTGAGAAATGTGCACAATTATGAATTTTCCATTAAATCCACCCCTGGAAAGCAACGCAAAGCCCGTAAGGGTTGCCCTGGGGTGCAGTATAGTTCGGAACTAAAACCGGTGACATTATATCAATATTATGAAGATAACGAGCATAATTTAAATATTGCTCAATACTGTAGATGTACCACCATACCTTACTGCACCCCAGGGGACTGTATAAAAAACAGCTATAAATTTAGGTTTTGCAACTATTTTTTATTTTGGTTAAAACTTATGAATTTTGTTACAGACCCCAGGGGTGAAAAGAAAATGTGGAGAAATTTCTACAATTATGAATTTCCCATTGTAGGGGAGAACAGTGTTCTCCAGTTTTGATTTTACCTACAATTTAATATTGGGGAAATAATATATGACCAACACTGTTGGCTACTACAGTTAATTAATATTCAATTCTTAATTTAATAAAGTTGTTTCTATTTTGAATATATGGTAAAATTTTATAAGAAAAAAGGGGGGACGCATTATGAATTTTTGCAATTTTAATGAGGTGGATTATAAAAACTCTATAGAAATAATAAAGTCTATAGCTGAAAAGAAAAAATGTTGTTGTGATAATGACAAGTTTTGTTTATTTTTAAGAGAAATAGCTTTATCTATATCTGAGCTTTGTGATTTAGAAGAAAAATTAAATGATGAGTACTTCAAATCTAAAAGTTTTGAAGAATTGCTTGAAGAAAACCATAAACTTTATGATCCTATAAGAGGAGAAAATTATAAGACAAACTATTGTAATCCAAGTTATGCAGTTGAGGTTTTTGGGGACGATTTGGGTAAAATAGTATCAATGTTGGCTAACAGGTACAAAGAATATATAAAATATGCTTTTTCACATAAAAAAGCTAAAATTAATGCTTACAACAAATTATTTTTAGATTTATATAATTATGTGATAAATAATGGAACTAATGCAGAAGAAATAAAAAATCTTATTTTTGAATTTGAAAAATCAGTTCTAGAATTTGACGTTAAAGAAAAACTGTCAGATTTATTTATAAATATCAATTCCCATGTAAGAAACATAGTTGAAAATGAAGATTTATCAGATTTAAGATATTTATTTAAATATGGTGAATATATAAGTGACAATGAAATAAAAATTGCTAAATTTTTAAATAATTATGATAAGGTAGAAACAATAGCAAATACAGTTTGTGAAGCTTATATTAGTGGATTTAAAAGAGATAATAAAGATTACACTAAAAAATCTACAGCTTTGCTTATAGTTTATGCAGGACAAGAACAAATAACAAGGGTTCTTATTAAAAAGCTTAAATCATATGGTATAGAATCTATTTTACCGAGAATAGACACTACAGATGTAAATAAACAATTAACTTATGATCATAGATTTGATATTGGATTATTCTTTAATAAGGAGTATGCTGACTTAAAAACAGAAACTTATGCAAAAAAACTAGAAGAGTTTAAGGAAGATCTTGCAAAATTTTCAGGACCATTAGTTTTTGAAAAATTTGGAGAAATACCATTTGCACCAGAAAGCAAAAAAGAAGCCTTAAAGTTAAGTGAAGAACAATCAGTATTATTCCAACAAAGTGATAATGCTATAAGAAAAGAACAAGATAAATATATGCCACAGGCAGAAACAAGTTTTACGATTATGGCTTTACCAACTCCAGAAATAGGAGAAAAATTTGAGGACATCTTTGAAGCCACATTACAAATAAACATGTTAGATAGTAAAAAGTATGAAGTAATTCAACAAAAAATTATAGATGTATTGGATAAGGGAGAATTTGTTCATGTAAAAGGAAAAGGTACAAACAAAACAGATATAATGGTTAAAATGCATGAACTTAAAAATCCAGAAAAGGAAACTAACTTTGAAAATTGTGTTGCTGATGTTAATATTCCAGTAGGAGAGGTATTTACGTCTCCAGTATTAAAAGATACTAATGGAATACTTCATGTTGAAGAAGTTTATTTAGGGAATTTAAAATACAATAATCTGGAATTAAAATTTAAAGATGGATTTATTGAAGAATATAACTGTACTAATTTTAATGAAGAAGAAGAAAATAAAAAGTATATTGAAGAAAATTTATTATTCCCAAATAAAACTCTTCCATTAGGGGAATTTGCTATAGGAACTAATACACTAGCCTATGTTATAGCACAAAAATATGGAATAGTTAATTTGCTTCCAATACTAATAGTAGAAAAAATGGGACCTCACTTTGCAGTAGGTGATACCTGCTTCTCATTTAGCGAGGATTTACCTGTTTATAATCCAGATAGTAAAGAGATTGTTGCCCGTGATAATGAAAAATCTATATTAAGAAAAACAAATCCAGAGGAAGCATACACAGGCTGCCATACAGATATAACCCTTCCATACGATGGATTAGAATTTATCTCTGTAATAACAAAAGATGGAGAAAAAATAGATATAATTAGAGATGGAAGATTTGTAGTTGAAGGAACAGAAGAGTTGAATGAAGTTTTTAAATAAGATTTTAACTAGCAACGTAAAGTTGCTAGTTTTTTGTTTTTCAACCATGGAAAGCAACGCAAAGCCCGTTAGGATTCCCCTGGGGTGCAGTATAGTTTGGAACCAAAACCAGTGACATTATATCAATATTATGGAGATAACGAGCATAATTTAAATATTGCTCAATGCCGCAGATGTACCACCATACCTTACTGCACCCCAGGGGACTGTATAAAAAACAGCTATAAATTTAGGTTTTGTAGCTGTTTTTAATTCTGACTAAAATTTATGATTTTGTTGCAGACCCCAGGGGTGAAAAGAAAATGTGGAGAAATTTCTACAATTATGAATTTCCCATTGTAGGGGAGAACAGTGTTCTCCAGTTTTAATTTTACCTACAATTTAATATTGGGGAAATAATATATGACCAACACTGTTGGCTGCTACGGACAGTAAAATTGTCAATGGAATTCTCAATTAATCAACCACTTTAATACGTTAATTCAATGAAGTAAAAAACATGAATTTATGTATCAAAAAGAGATAATAAACTAATTTGTGAAAAAAGTTAATATTTTTGGAAGGATTTTTTGAGTTTATAAAGAATATAAGTAGTGTGTAGTTTAATATCACTTTATTATTTATTTAAACTTGTGTCATTTTAAATTGTGTTGCAAATAATTGATAATGATATGCAAGTGATATTTATTACATTATGAATTAAAAAAAGTCATTATGTAAATACTAAGTTTATAATATTAATAAAATGTTAAATTGATAATTATCAGCTTTTTGATATACAATTATTGTAGTTGATAATTTAAAATTCAACTTTATATGGTTAAGAATTTATAGAAAATGACCAAAAACCTCCGTTATTTATCTCGGAGCATGAAAGGGCATTAAATTAAGAGAGTTGGATACTCACTTAATATTACACTAACTTTTGGTTTTTATATTAAGAAAGAAGAAAAATGTATTCCTGAAATAGTTCAAACTATGAGGGATAAAGGGAGTGTGTCCTTCACATTGAGAGTAAGGGTTGCCTGTTAGGTGGAAACTTAAATATCAAATCTCTCACCAAGCTACCGTTACTTGTATCAGTGGTAGTTCATGATGGGGTAATAACAATTCTTTGAATTTAAAATATAGAGATTAATTTTTATATATGGACATAAATTTGTCCGAAAAATAAAAATTATGCATAATTACCAATAAGAAAGCAACTTTTTAAGATTAAATTGAAAATAAGCAGCCGCTATGTTAGTTTAATTACTTATACTAAATATATCATTAACGTGAAATTGTTTGGTATAAAATAAACTAATGTCTTTGACTTATTATTTTCTTTCAGATACCTATAAAATTAATCTTAGGAATAAACTATTTCTAAGCGATAAATTATTTGGGGGTGGCTATATGTTAAACAACTTAGATATTGAAAAAGCAATGATTATTAAATTAGACGATGAACTACCTGAAATGCCTAAATTTCAAGAAGGTATTAGAAGAGCTCCAGACAGAGGTTTTACTTTAACAAAAGCTCAAGCTGAACTTGCTCTTAAAAATGCACTAAGGTACATACCAGAAAAGTATCATGAACAGTTAGCTCCAGAATTTATGGAAGAATTATTGACAAGAGGAAGAATTTATGGTTATCGTTTTAGACCAGAAGGAAAACTTAGTGGCAAACCTATAGATCAATATAAAGGAAAATGCATGGAAGGTAAAGCCTTTCAAGTAATGATAGATAATAACCTAGATTTTGATGTAGCCTTATATCCTTATGAGCTTGTTACTTATGGGGAAACAGGTCAAGTATGTCAAAACTGGATGCAATATAGACTTATAATGAAATACTTAGAAAATATTACTGATGAGCAAACTTTAGTTGTTGAATCAGGTCATCCATTGGGATTATTTAGAAGTTCTAAAAAAGCCCCAAGAGTTATAACAACAAATGGACTTATGATAGGAATGTTTGATAATCCAGAGGACTTCCATACAGCTACTCAGTTAGGTGTTGCTAACTATGGACAAATGACTGCTGGTGGATGGATGTATATAGGACCTCAAGGTATAGTACATGGAACTTTCAACACTATATTAAATGCAGGAAGATTAAAACTTGGAGTACCTCAAGATGGAGACTTAAGAGGTAAAATATTTGTAACCTCAGGTCTTGGAGGAATGAGTGGTGCTCAACCTAAAGCTATAGAAATAGCTAATGGAGTTGGAATAGTTGCAGAGGTTGATTATTCAAGAATAAAAACAAGATTAGATCAAGGTTGGGTATCAATGGTTTCAGATAATCTTGATGAAATCTTTAAAGTAGCCTTAGAAAAAGCTAAAAATGAAGAAGCAATCTCAATTGCTTATCATGGAAATGTTGTTGATTTACTACAATATATTGTAGATAAAAATATAAAAATAGATTTATTATCAGACCAAACTTCATGCCATGCTCCTTATGAAGGTGGATATGCACCTATGGGCATAAGCTTTGAAGAAAGAACAAGACTTCTAAAAGAAGATAGAGAAACATTTAAGAAACTAGTAGATAAAACTTTACTTAAACATTATGAATTAATCAAAATATTGGATTCTAGAGGAGTATATTTCTTTGATTATGGTAACTCCTTTATGAAAGCAGTATATGATGCCGGTGGAAAAGACATTGTTAAAAACGGCGTAGATGAAAAAGATGGATTTATCTTCCCATCTTATGTAGAAGATATAATGGGACCTATGTTATTTGATTATGGATATGGACCATTTAGATGGGTTTGTTTAAGTAGAAATCATGAAGATTTAATAAAAACTGATAAAGCAGCTATGGAATGTATAGATCCAAATAGAAGAGGACAAGATAGAGACAACTACATCTGGATCAGAGATGCAGAGAAAAATAAATTAGTAGTTGGAACAGAAGCAAGAATACTTTACCAAGATGCTCAAGGCAGAATAGATATAGCATTAAAATTCAATGACATGGTAAGAAAAGGTGAAGTTGGACCAATAATGTTAGGTCGTGACCATCATGATGTAAGTGGAACAGATTCTCCATTTAGAGAAACTTCTAATATAAAAGATGGAAGTAATATTATGGCTGATATGGCTATACAATGTTTTGCAGGAAATGCTGCAAGAGGCATGAGTCTTATAGCACTTCACAATGGTGGAGGAGTAGGAACAAGCAAATCAATCAATGGTGGATTTGGACTTGTACTTGATGGTAGTGAAAGAGTAGATGAAATAATCAAATCTTCTATGGCTTGGGATGTTATGGGAGGAGTTGCTAGAAGAGCTTGGGCAAGAAACCCACACTCAATAGAAACTTCTGTAGAATACAACCAAAAACATTCATCAACAGATCATATAACATTACCATATATCACTGATGAAAATTTAGTTTCATCAGTAGTAGAAAAAGCTTTAAATAAATAAGCATTTAATTTTAAATAAGGAATAGAATATAAAGACGAAACTATTTCTAAATTTTGCGTGATAACACTTGAACTTAAATATAAATTAAAGGGATACCTAAAGAAATTTAGGTGTTCTTTTTTTGCCTATTAATAATTTTTTTACCCCTGGAAAGCAGCGCGAAGCTTTTTAAGGTTGCCTTGGGTGCAGTATAGTTCGGAGCCAAAATCAGTGACATTATACCAATATTATGGAGATAAGAAATTTCCACCCCTGGGGAACAATAGCGAAGCCCTTTAGGGTTGCCCTGGGGTGCAGTATAGTTCGGAGCCAAAACCAGTGACATTGTATCAATATTATGGAGAGAAGAAGAATAATTTCAATATTGCTCAATACCGCAGATATACCACCATACCCTACTGCACCCCAGGGGACTGTATAAAAAACAGCTATAAATTTAGGTTTTGCAACTGTTTTTTATTTTGGTTAAAATTTATGAATTTTGTTACAGACCCCAGGGGTGGAAATAAACTTCACCCCTGGGGAACAATAGCGAAGTCCGTTAGGATTCCCCTGGGGTGCAGTATAATTCGGAGCTAAAACCAGTGACATTGTATCAATATTATGGAGAGAAGAAATTTCCACCCCTGAGAAACTTAATCAATGGAGAATTGTCAAGTGTCAATTAACAATTCTCCATTGTATAAGGGTGCAGTATAATTCGGAGTCAAAACTAATAATATTATACTAAGATTATGGAGAATTCAATTGATACACAATACAAAATTAATTTCTTTAAATAGATAAATTTTTTTCATTAAAATTAGCTTAAATAAAACCTTTCTATATTGATAGACGTATACATTAAGGAGTATAATTATCTTCGTGATGTAGGAAAAGTATGAGTAAGGGAGTAGAGGAAATGCTAGTAAAGAAAGGAAGTAAAAGTAAAAAGTCTATTAACTTATTGTTGATTTTTATAATGTTAGCTTCCTGCTTATTATATAGTTGTGATAAGAATGATGATAACAAAATTAAATTGGCAGAAAAAGCACATTTAAAAGCTGTTTTTGAAAGAAATAATAATATATACCTTTATGATGAAAAGAAAGAGGAAATAAAAGTAGTAGGGGATGAAAATAGAAGAAAAGAATTACTTATTCTAAGTCCTAATCATAAAAATATAGCTTATAAATTTCAACAAGAACCAGATAAGATAAATAATTCACAAGTTGTAATCCAAAATATAAAAAGTGGTAAAATGAAAATTATAGATATAGAAGACGATGATTTAAAGAACATAACTGAAATCAAATGGTTAGATGATGATCGTATACTAGTCACAGCTCATCTAAATCCATCAGTATTAGCTTATGGAATATATGATGTAAATTCTAAAGAACAAATAAACTTTGTTAAAGGAATTTTAATGGGCATATATGATGATGGGAAAGAACTTTTATATAGCAAAACTAAGAGAAATGATCCTAATCATATTTCTAATCTATATATGAATGACAAACTTATATATGAAATGGAAAATAAGGATGAGCAAATACAAGATGCCGTAATTTCAGAAGATTATAGTAAAATAGTCTTTAAAACATATTCTTTAAATTTGGAAACTGGTGAAATAAAAGATAGCATATATACAGCAGATTTTAACAAAGATTATAAAATTTCAAACATACAAAAAACAGAATTGCCGCCAGATATATTTGGCAGCTTAAAATTAGATAAAGAAAATAACTTATATGTAGTAAATCATAAAGCTGCCTATAAAGTTCAAGGAAGCTTCTTTTCAGAAGCAGAATACAAAGAAGAAGAAATAGAAAAGCCGACAGAAGAAAAACTAACAAAATTTAAGCAAACACTAGCAAAAACATTCCCAAAAGAATTTATAAAAGACTACCTGCAGCTAGACGAGCTACAGATATATAATATACAATGGTTTTAACTAGCAACTTTATGTTGCTAGTCTTTGTTTTTCACCCCTGGAAAGCAACGCAAAGCCCTTTAGGATTCCCCTGGGGTGCAGTATAGTTCGGAGCTAAAACCAGTGACATTGTATCAATATTATGGAGATAAGAAACACACCTAAATTATCATCCAATACCGCAGATATACCACCGTACCCTACTGCACCCCAGGGGACTGTATAAAAAACAGCTATAAATTTAGGTTTTGCAACTGTTTTTTATTTTGGTTAAAACTTATAATTTTGTTACAGACCCCAGGGGTGAAAAGTATAATTCTCTATTCTCAATTGTCTAACCTTGACTTCCTCTCTCTGCTAAAATATAATAATATTCACAATATTAGGTTAATTTATTTACTTATAAACTGTTAGATAAATTTAAAATATACTTTAAGGGGAAGATGAAAGGGGAAACCAGATGGAAAAATTAATATTGTCACCTTTGGAGATAACAGAATATGTTGAGGAAATGGGGGTTAAAAAGGCTAGTAATAAAACAGGACAAACATTGCTTCTAGGAGTTTTAGCAGGGGCATTTATAGCACTAGGGGCATATGGTTCAGCAGCAGCTTCTCATAGTGTAACTAATTTTGGGTTGCAAAAAATTGTAGCAGGGATAGTTTTTCCTGTAGGATTAATATTTGTTTTGGTATGTGGAGCAGAGTTATTTACTGGAAACTGCTTGTTATCAATAGCAGTGGCACAAAAGAGAATATCTTTAAAAGATATGATAAGAAATTTAATTTTGGTTTATGTAGGTAATTTTACAGGAGCATTAATGATAGCTGCTCTTATATATGGAGCAGGACTGCTTGAATTAAACAATGGAGGAATTGGCGGATATGCTATAAAAGTTGCAGCCACTAAAGCTAATCTTTCGCTATCGCAAGGATTTTTTAGCGGAATTTTATGCAATATAGTAGTATGTCTTAGTGTGTGGGGTACATATGCAGCAAAGGAAGTGACAGGTAAAATATTAATGGCATTTATACCAATCTTCGTATTTATTGTATCAGGATTTGAACACTGTGTAGCAAATATGTATTATTTTTCAATAGGGCTAATAGCAAAGACCAACCCATTATTTATAGAAGCTTCTCACACAGCTCCAGAAAAATTATCCAACTTAACAGTATCAGGTGTAATTCACAATCTGCTACCAGTAACACTAGGAAACATATTAGGTGGAGCAATAGCAATAGGAATAACCTATTGGCTAATATATAAAAAACTACCACAAGCTAAGACAATTGAAAATGAGAAATTGACAATTTACAATTAATAAATTTATTACCATTATGACATGATATACTTTTTCAGAAAAATTTATAAATAAAGAAAATTTAACTAGCAACTTTATGTTGCTAGTTTTTTGTTTTCCACCCCTGGGGAACAATAGCGAAGTCCGTTAGGATTCCCCTGGGGTGCAGTATAGTTCGGAGCTAAAACCGGTGACATTATATCAATATTATGGAGATTAGAAACACAATTCAAATATTGTTTAACGCCGCAGATGTACCACCATACCCTACTGCACCCCAGGGGACTGTATAAAAAACAGCTATAAATTTAGGTTTTGCAACTGATTTTAATTTTGGATAAAATTTATGAATTTTGTTACAGACCCCAGGGGTGGAAATAAACTTCACCCCTGGGGTGCAGTATAATTCGGAGCCAAAACCAGTGACATTATATCAATATTATGGAGATTAGAAACACAATTCAAATATTGTTTAACGCCGCAGATGTACCACCATACC
>NZ_JACSQB010000047.1 GCF_014836835.1 Clostridium faecium
CTCTCAAATTTTCCAATATGCTATGGAAGAAGTAATAATACCGAAAGCAAAAACGGTATTTAAAGAAGTAACAGCCAACTTAAAAAAACAAGCAGCACAAGAGGTTAAAGCTGCTATAAAAAATGTTTCAAAAATTGTATCTGCTGCAAAAGCAAACTCTAAGAATATGTTTGGTGGGCTTAAAAATCTAGTTCCAAAAACACCAAGGAGTTTACCAAGTGGTAACATATCTCAGGAATCAGAAACACCAAAACTCAAAATGAATTTGCAGTTGTTTGCACATGAAAAGGGAAGTGCTATTGAAGGGGTAGGTAACCCTGAATTTAGTGAACTTAACAAGGTGTATTCTAATATTGAAGGTATAAGAAGTGGAAATAAAAGTTTAGTATATGATGAACGAACATTAAGGAGAATGTCAGAGGATGTAGGACCTTATCATAACATTCCAAATAGTCTTGATAAAAGCATAATTTCAAATGAACCATATGTTATAAGAGCTGATGGAAGAGTAGAGTTCTTAAAAAAGGGAACTGTAAATGGAAAAGAAGGGGTATATCATATGACAATGCAAGATAATGTTGTTAAGCATAAGTTGTTTACTCCACAGAATGACTGGGCTAGATTTTCAAAACGTTGGGGGCTACCAGGCTATGATTTAATTGATTAATTGGAGGATTGTAAAAATGGAGATAGTTTTAAGTGGTGACATATATGATGAAAAAATTAGTGTTAAATATGATGATATTATAATTTATAATGGCTATGTAGATAACTTGGTAACATCTGAAGACATAGATTCAGATGTGGAGTTAAAATTGAATTATAGTAATCAATCTAGTCAGAGCAATGTTATAGCTAGGCGTTTAGGTGAGGATATATTGTGGATTCCGAATATAAAGTATTGCTTTAAAGAAAAGTATAAATATATACCAATAATTTTTTCAGTATGTGAATTTAAAAAATTATGGGATAGTATGAGATACGATTATCAAGATGATATTAATAAAATAAAGGAGATAACTAATGAGGAAGCTATGTTAACTTGGTATCTTACAAGTAATATTAAAGGAAGTATAGATAGTATAGATGATTATGCAAATATGCTAAGTAGCAAGTTTATATGTACAGACATAGAGGATGAAAATATAGATAAACAAATTTTAAAACTTTTTAATTATAATCAAATGCTAGATAAAATTAATCTTGATAGTATATGTGAAGAAAGTAGTAAAATAATAAATGCAAAGATATATTTAGATGATAATATGGAATGGGATGCAATTAAAATTGATAATGAAACTAATATTTATTTAAACTTAGCTAATAAAAAGTATATACCTATATTAAACTAGATTCAAAATTAAGGAATAACTTGCTACAAAATTACTGGATTAAAAGCAATATAGTAAATTAACAAAAACTCTAAATGGGATTGACTGCTTAATATTAATAATGCAGTGAATAGGGGGCAAAGGTGATAGAGTGGAAGATAAAACTAAAAAGTAAATTCTAGTTGATGAAACTAAAAATACTTTCTAAAATTTTTATCACCTATGCCCCTTTTCAACCTAAAGTAAAAGAAAATATCGTTTTAACTGAAATGTCGATACTACAATAGTGTCGATATTTTTTACATTGAATTAGGTTGAGAGTAAGCAATAGATAAAAAGTTAAATAGTAGATATACTAAAAATAGGAGCAAGTAAAACACGACTTGTACAAATGCCGTAAGTTGAAAGCTAAGGAAATCATAGCGTTCTTAATTTCACTTGAAATCAAGGAGTAAAAACGACAAGTAATATGTAGAGGAAAAATAAATCCACTTAAAAAATAAAAAGAATTGAAAAGATAAAACATATAAATAATGAAACTTGAAATAGGAACTAGAGACTAGAAAAGAGCAACGGGCGATAGGGGCATAAGGAATTAAACTAATAATATAGATTCTCCTAAAGATAAAAGAAAATATCGTTAAAAGTGAAATATTGATACTAGATTAGTGTTGATATTTTCTGTTTTAATATAAGGTGATAAAAGATTGAAATAGTTCATATTAGATAAAAGTATTTCAAAGATTGTATCTACTGCAAAAGCAAACTCTAAGAATATGTTTGGTGGGCTTAAAAATCTAGTTCCAAAAACACCAAGGAGTTTACCAAGTGGTAACATATCTCAGGAATCAGAAACACCAAAACTCAAAATGAACTTGCAGTTGTTTGCACATGAAAAGGGAAGTGCTATTGAGGGGGGAGGAAACCCTAGAAAGATATCTGGAGTTGCTACTGGAGGAGAGAATTTATCTAACCCAATTAAATCTATGAGAGGTTCAAATGGTAATATAGGATTAGTACCTAAAGAAGTTGCAGATAACTTACGAGGAAGAGAATTTAATAGTTTTGATGATTTTAGGAATGCTTTCTGGCAAGAATATTCAACTTCAAGCTATGCAAGTGAATTTAGTAAAGCTAATATTAAGCGAATGAGTCAAGGGTTAGCACCTAAAGCACCAGCATCACAACAATATAGAAATATTACAAGTTATGTACTTCATCATAAAAATCCAATTTATAATGGTGGGGGAGTATATGATTTAGACAATATAATAATATCATCTCCACGAATGCATCAAGAAATATTAGATAAGGGATTCCATTTTAATAAATAAGGAGTGAAAATGTATGTTAAAAAAATTAACAAGAGAAGAATTAATAAATTTAGTAAATAGAATAGTAGAATGTGAAGGGTCAGAAGAAGAAATTGATGAAATGATAGAAGTTGTAAAAAGAAATGTACCTCATCCAGAGATAAGTGATTTAATATATTGGAATGAAGAAGAACTTACTCCAGAACAAATAGTGGATAAAGCATTGGAATATAAACGAATTCAGCTTTAATAGTTAAAAATAATACTTTTTACTGCATAATAAAAGATTGATTAACTACATAAAAAATAATAAGAGTAGAATTCAGATAAATCAATAAGAGCAAGAGTATTTAACACTGCATAAATCTAAAAATGTAGCAAAAGAAGTTAAAAAGGTTAATGTTTCATTAATTGGAGCATTAATCTTTTTTTCATGCACTGAAATATTTATAAAATCTAAGATAACTAGGAGTGAAAACTACCGTAAGATGATAGGCTAGGAAATCGAGTCTTTGAGAAAAACTCTGTAAATTACAAATAATAGCAGCTTTTTATGATAAAATTAAAATATCATGGGAGGCTGTTTTTTACGGGTAAAAGAAAGATTAAGTGAAGGGAAAAAGAACATCATTACAGATTTAATTAAAGTTTAATAGAGGATGAAAAGGAGATGAGTCATATAAATTATTTAGAATTAAGTAAGGAGATATCATACGCTCTTAGACATGCTCCTTGGGAATATGAATTGGAGTTAGATGAGAACGGATGGGTTAGTGTAGAACAATTATTGACTGCACTTAATGAAAGTAATAAGTGGGAGAATGTAACTTTAGAAGATTTAGAGCATATAATTAAGAATTCAGATAAGAAGAGGCATGAATTAGTTAATGGTAAAATTAGAGCACTATATGGACATTCTATACCTAAGAAAATTGTAAAAAAAATTACTGAACCACCAGTAATATTGTACCATGGAACTGCAAGGCGGTTTTTAGAATCAATAGAAGATAAAGGATTATTACCAAAAGGAAGGCAATATGTTCATCTGTCAATTGATGTTGATACAGCGTATCAAGTAGGAAAACGTCGTGATAATGAGCCAATTATTCTTGAAATTAATGCTAAAAAGGCTTGGGATGAAGGAGTTAAATTTTATTTAGGTAATGATAAAGTATGGTTAACTGACAATGTACCAAGTAAATATATAAAAATCAAATCATAATTAGATTTAATTTAATAGAACAAAATGAACTAGCTGAAATTCAAGTAGGCTGGTCCATTATTTTTTAGTAGATAAATCAATATTATTAAGATTTATAGAATAATTTACAGCATTAAAATCAAAATATTCAATGCATGGTTTTTGTTCAATTCATCTAGAGTTTTAAGGATAGAATTTATGAAGGTATATATTTATAAATCCCTAATTTAGTGATATATTTAATATTGAAATATATTTATATAGGAGAAAAATTTATAAATGGATACTAGAGATTTTTTTACGAAGAAAAAAGCAATATACGTATTTGCAACTATATGCTGTATGTTATGGGGAAGTGCCTTTCCGGCAGTGAAAAGCGGATATGAAGTATTTAATATTGCTTCAGGAGATATACCTTCCAAATTTGTATTTGCAGGGTATAGATTTTTTTTAGCAGGGGGGATAGTACTTTTTATAGCATTATTAAGTAAGAAAGAACTTTTTAAATTTAATAAAAGACAACTATCCCAAATAGCATTGCTTGGAATTACACAAACCTGCTTACAATACATATTTTTTTATTTAGGATTAGCTTATACAAGCGGTACAAAAGGTTCTATCCTAAGTGGAACAGGAGCTTTTTTTAGTGTTATAATAGCTCATTATATATACGTAAATGATAAATTGAATTTAAGGAAGACCTTAGGATGTATTATAGGATTTATAGGTGTAATTATTATTAATTTTGATTCACAATTATTAGGCTCCTCTTTTACTATAAAAGGTGAAGGGGCAATTTTAGTTTCTGCATTTATATTATCCACATCATCCATCTATGGTAAGAAGCTTACACAGTCTATGGATTCAGTGGTAGTAACAGGATATCAATTACTTATAGGAGGAGCTGTACTTATTGGATTAGGTTATGGATTTAATGGGTCCATATCAGGATTTACTATAAAGTCTACAAGTTTACTTATATATCTTGCACTTCTTTCTTCAATTGCATTTTCATTGTGGACAATTCTTTTAAAGTATAACAATGTAGGAACTATAGCTGTTTTTAATTTTTTAACACCTATATTTGGTTCAATATTATCAGCTATATTTTTACATGAAGATATATGGGAATTGAAAAATGCCATAGCGTTAATATGTGTATGTATAGGTATATGGTTAGTTAATAAAAAAAGTGATAAAGAACTGCTAAATTAAAGGTTTTATTATAAAAGTTAAATCATATTAAAAGTTGACAAAAAGTGATTAGGTTGGTAAAATTACATAAAAAATAAGTAGACAACCATTACTATATCCTGAAGGGAGTTCTTATGAATAATAAAACTAAAATTATAATAGCAGTGATATTATGCAGTAGCTTAAGGACAGTAAATGTATTAGCAGATGATATTAATAATATGAAGAATAAGTCCAATGATATTAAACAAGAGATTGATAATGGAAAAAATGAAATAAAAGAATTAAAGAAAAATAAAGAAAGTCTTCTTAGCGATATTTATGAATTAGAAAAGAGAATAACTGAATTAAATAATGAAGTTGAAAAAATAAATTCAAAAATGAATAACTCAAATGAAAAGATTAGAATTTTGGAGACTAAATCAGATGGGCTAAAGGCTGATTTAGCAGAAAATGAAGAAATTATGGCAAAGAGACTTCGTATTATGTATATGAATCAATCTCAAAGTTACATAGAGATATTATTAAAGGCTGATGGAATTCATGATTTCATTGAAAAAGCAGAAATTATAACAAGTTTGATTAAATATGATAAAGAGCTTATGAATGAATTTAAGGAAAAGCAAGAAGAGTTGCAAAGTACTATGGTTCAAGTTAAAAATGAAAAAAGTAATCTTGAAAGTATGATGCAGACTGTCAGTAGCAAAATGAATAGTTTGCAAGAGAATAAACAAGAGAAAGATGCACTTATAGCTAAAATTGAAAGTGATATTGATGTACATGAAGCTATATTGGCACAACAGCAAAATGAGTTTGATGAAATAATTGCAGCTATTAGCAATATGGAAAATGAGAGTAAACCATCTAGAGGCGGCTCCATGTCTAGTGATGGACAAGTATCAAATGGAAGTATTTTTTCAATAACTGGTGGAAATGCATATGCTATAACTCAGTATTTTGAAGGAAGAGTTAGTCCTATTACAGGTAAGCAGGAGTTTCACGGAGCTCTTGATATAGGAGCACCTTATGGTTCTGGAGTTTATTCACTTAAAGATGGAGTTGTAGCTTATTCAGGCTGGATGAATGGATATGGAAACGTAGTAGTTATAGACCATGGAGATATCAGCAGCTTATATGCTCACAATTCAGAACTTTTAGTTAGTGAAGGACAGGCTGTCAGTGGAGGACAACAAATTGCAAAGGTTGGATCAACAGGATGGTCAACAGGTCCACATATACATTTTGAAATAATTAATTCTAATGGTGAGAAGATTGATCCAATTTCATATTATATATATTAATACTTATATAGATAAATTATTTTAAAGTCAGATATATATTTGAACATAGCATGTCTATAAGAAATGATGGAATTAAAATATCGTATTATTCACAATGAATTTTACGATATTTTTTATTGGAATTATTATGTTTAATATAGGGAGAATTGTTATTAAAAGTAACAATTTGACAGTATTCATTCTATTATAAAAGAGAAAAGCTTTTATATTATTATAGAAATCATAAATCTTCAAATAAAAAAATTATTTTCTATAAATTCATTATGATAATCTGAAATAGGAGGAAGTAGGAATGATTAAATTGTCAGAACTAGATAATAGTGAAATATTAGTGGTGGGTAATGATTATCAATTAATGACAAAAGAAGAGCTGATTAAAAATATAGATAAATTTAATGAAACACCTGTTTATACCTTAGGAATATATCATGCAATTTTAAATGCAAGGGATATATTAAATAGTGCTATTAAAAATGAAGAGAGTCGAAATATGTATGAAGATTGGAGTAATTTAATTTGGAATGATATAACTGACGAGGACATAGAACAAATTCAAAGTATTTTAAATAGAATACTTAAAAAAAATCCAAAACAAAACATTGCATGCTATCAAGATAAACAGGTAGAAATAGATATTTAAGATTTATATTTAAAAGAGCTTATGATAGAGCTCTTTTTTCTTTGAAAAATAAAAGCTATCCAAATATAGGACAGCTTTTTTTATGCACATGTACTACTATGACTACAATAGTATAAAGTTCAAGATTTTATTTATTTTCCCACATAATTAACAATTAAAATTACCTTGATTATCAGCAGTTTACGTAGAGTAAGTGTAGAGAGTTGAGTTTTATTAATAATACGTATTTTGTAGATAGAGAAAATCTTAATACATATTTTTTAGTGGTAAGTAAATACTATTTAGAAATAGTGCTGACATAAGGTATTTTTTAAGTCATGTTTGTTTAGTTATATTAATACTTAATAAATTAATCTTAAAGAATTTAATATTTGTTTTTTATAATATTTTTATAAAGTATGAACACTTTTGTAATGTTGTAGTCATTTTAGCTCATATGCACCAATTAATTTTTTAGAAAAATATAAGTTTGTATTTATTTAATATGATATTTCAGTTGCTTCTTAAAAATTAAATTTTATGAAAGCAAATCTAAATCACCGTAAAGGGGATACAAAGAAATAATATATATCCCTATTATTTTTCTTGCTTTACTTAGGTTAGATTTAATTTTCAATAATAAGAAACGAAAGAGAATTAAAAAATGTAAACCTAAAATAAAAAAATAAATTATAAATTAAAATATATAAAATCATAACTAGGATAATAAATTGATAATTTGGCAGTTAGTAGTAAAGGTTATTTAACAATTCTATGGCTTCTAATGATGGAATGTTCAAGTAAATCAAGAAGAAATATATATTATTTATTATATTTTTCAATTATATGAGCATACTATATATGACAATAAAATTTTTAAAAGGAGGAAATTTTAATGGAACAAGATAGAGAAGATAAACGAAATGATTCAAATAACAATAGTTTTTGGGGGTGGATATTAAGACTAATATTATTTGCAGTTGTGTTAGGTGTAACATCATTCTTTACACCAGGATTTACTATTAATGGATTATGGTCATTTTTATTAGCTGCACTTGTAATAACTGTATTAGATTATTTTGCAGAATCACTTATGGGAGTTGAGGCATCTCCTATAGGAAAAGGACTAAAAGGATTTGTTATTGCTGCTGTAATAATATATCTGGCACAATTTTTGGTACCAAATATGAGAGTATCCATAATAGGAGCATTATTAGCTGCTATAGTTATTGGAATTATAGATGCTATTTTGCCAGGAAAAGTACTATAATTTAGTAATTTTTAAACATATTTTAGAAAAAAATACATTCTAAAAGTATTTTTATAAAACAAAAGAGCTTGAAAAAGCTCTTTTGTTTTTTGTGATATAATTAATAAAATATTGTTAAGGAGTGAAGAATGGTGGATAAAGGATATGAACATATGGAAATATGTAAAGAATTAAATAATTTATATAAAATAAAAAATCACGATTATGGAGATAGTTTTGGAAAAGGATTTAAGGAATATGGCATGGTAATGCCTGTAATAAGATTAGAAGATAAATTAAGCAGACTTAAAACTTTAATTAAATCAGAAAACAAAGTAGATGAGAGTATAGAAGATACATTGATGGACCTAGCAAATTATGCAATAATGACATTGATAGAATTAAGAGTGGAAAATAAGTAAATAAAAATAGTCATAGATTTTTATCTGTGACTATTTTTTATTTGTTTATTAATAACTGAAGGTTTTTATTATAAAAGTTTTAATTATAACTTGTATTTTAAATTTTTAAAAAAAATTTAACTATATATTAAAAATTACTATATTGCTAATACCAAAAAAATGAATAATTGTAATAATTTATTGTAAAATAATACTACAGGTAGTATAATGTAATTAAGGAGGTGATTCCGTGGCTGTGCTAATTGAAATATTGGATTTAGTATTAAAATTGTTAAGTATAATTATTGCAATACTGACGATAAAAAATCTAAATCAACAAAATAAAAAGAACGCCCCTAGGTCAAAAAAGAAGCGTTCTAAAATAACTTGAGGAAAGGAAATAAAATTCCTTCCTTAGAATAAATTATAGCACACCAAAAATTGAATGGAAAGAGAAATAGAAGTTACTGAGCTAGTAGTAATTTTTTCTACAATAACATGGTTAGGAAAAACATGCTTTACTAAAGCAGGATTAATAGATTTAATAGGAATACCTATAATGCTGTTAGCAACAAATAGGATATTTACTAAATGGTTTAAAAGGTGATTTATTAATGGAAAGAGCAAGACAAACTTTAGCAAATCAAAATTGGGAAAAGAAAAACAGGGAATACGCTAATTATTTAAAAAGTCGTTCTAGTGCAAGAAGTTTCATAAGAAATAAAGCAACTCTAGAAGATTTAGAAGAACTAAAAACACTGATTGAGATAAGAAAAAATGAAATCTAGAAATATAAATATAAGATAAGAGAATTCTCTTATCTTATATTTATATAGAAAAATTGATTTAGAATTTAACGTATATTTCAATATAAACTAAAACTCTAAAAAATTGATAATGGGCAATGGAGAATTGACAATTATGGTTGAAATTAGTCCTATCAAATTAATTTCTTTAATTAAATTTTTTATTACCCCTGAAGCAACGGGAAGCTCTTTAGGGTTACCCAGGACTTCAGTAAAGCTTAAAAGTAAAACCAGTGATATAATACTAATATTATAGATATAACCAATGTTACTAAATTATATAAATATAAGCTAAGGCAACTTGTCAATATAAATTCTTAAATATACAGATTAAATTTAGGAGGGGTATCTATATACATGCAGTTCTATTTATAAAGAAAAATTCATAGATTCATAGTAGGGAGGGGGAGTAATGAAAAGCGAACACAATCTAGAGTTTTTAGCAAGTGAGGAAGGGGAATTGGAAGAAGCAGCAGATTTAGAAGAATACAAAAGTGAAAAAAAGAAAATAAATTGTAAGCCTATAATGTGGGGGATGTTAGGAACTATAACTTTATATTTTTTATACATTATATATAGAATTTTTGGGAGTTATTTATAAATATATTAGGAGGGATTATGTGGAAGATAATCGTTACGGACAATATACTATTTATAAATACGAAATTGAAGAGAGATATCCTTACAACATTGAAGCTCAAGTTGAATATGCTAAGAGCAGGGGAGATAAGCAATTCTATATAATGTTTTTATGTGAAATCTGTGAAAAAATTTCTAGCAGTGCTAATGGAGCTATAGACAATTTTAAATTTACTCCATATCAAATTAATTCTATTTTTAAAGCCATAGCTTTTGCAGTACAAAATATTGACATAGATTGTGATGAACATATGTTAAAATATATAGAAGGTAAATTAGCTCCAGCAGTAGGAGGTATAATAAGGCAAAGCAAAGAGATAATAATAGTTAAATAATATTTATATAACTTACAAGTTATGCTTGTAAGTTTTTTTATTCTTCGAGTTTCTCATGATTAAAATTAGGGATATTTTTAATTTAGGAATAAATTAAGGTGGAAGTTTTTATAAAAAAACAATTTTTTGAAAACATCTGTTGTATATCAATATAGTTTGGAACTTAAAGTTAATAAGTTTATAATAATACCATGGAGATAAGCAATTCTGCTGGAATGGTTAAGATTTAAATTCTAGAAAAAATTATTAACTCTGTTAAAAAATTAAATTGTAAGATAAAATTAATATAGTACAAAAGAAAGGATGTGATATTATGGATAATAAAACAAAAGGGATATTATATATGCTTTTAGCATCTTTTTGCTTTGCAATAATGAGTCTTTTGGTTAAAATTGCAGGTGATATACCTTCCGTTGAAAAAAGTTTTTTTAGAAATATAGTAAGTTGTATAGTTGCTTTAGTGCTTATTATAAAAAATAAAGAAAGTTTCTTTGGAAAAAGAGAAAATCAAAAATATTTGCTAGCCAGATCCATATTAGGTACATTAGGAGTAATACTTTATTTTTATTGTATAGATAATATGGTTTTGTCAGATTCATCTATGTTGAATAAATTGAGTCCATTTTTTGTGATAATTTTTTCTGCTATCTTTTTAAAGGAAAGCATAACTAAGGTTCAATTAGCTACTATAATTTCTGCTTTTTTAGGCAGCTTATTAATAATTAAACCTTCTTTTAATATGAATATAATGCCAGCACTAATAGGCGTAGCTTCTGCAGCCTTTGCTGGAGGCGCATATACATTTGTAAGATTTTTAAGGGATAAAGAAAAATATTATACTATAGTTTTTTATTTTTCCCTTGTCTCTATATTATTTAATCTCCCTTTAATGATAATTGTATATGAACCCTTAAAGTTTAATCAATTATTATCATTGTTAGGAGCAGGCGTATTTGCTTCCATAGCTCAGTTTTCACTGACAGTTGCATATAAATATGCACCAGCTAGTGAAATATCTATATATGATTATGCAAATATAATTTTTACAGCTTTACTGGGAATATTTTTATTAGGAGAAATTCCTGATTTATTAAGTGTATTAGGATATATAATTATAATTTCAGCTGGATTTTTAATGTTTACATACAATAAAAGAAAAGCTAAAAATTGATTTCATAAAATACTAAGTATTTAGGAGGAGACAAATGAAGAAAGGCATTTTAAAAATTAAAAACTTATTTATATTTATGATTTTAATAATCACTTCTACATTTTTAATTGGATGTTCAGAAATATTTTTAGAAGATGATAATAAAAATGTAAATTCTATGGAAAAGCTTATGGTACATTTTATTGATGTAGGACAAGCAGATAGTATATTGATAGAGCAAGGAAACTCCACAATGCTGATTGATGCAGGAAATAATGATGATGGAAAAATCATTAAAGATTATTTAAAAAAGAGAAATATAACTAAGATAGATTATTTGGTAGGCACTCATCCTCATGAAGATCATATTGGTGCTATGGATGATATTATTTATGAATTTGAAATAGGAAAAATTTTTATGCCTAAAAAAACTGCTACTACTAAGACTTATAGAGACGTGGTAACTGCTGCTAATAAAAAATCCTTAAAGTTTACAGCTCCCAAAGTAGGAGAAAGTTTTAATATGGGAGAAGCTGTTTTTACTATATTAGCACCTATAAAAGATTATGAAGATGCCAATAATAGTTCTATAGTTTTAAAAATGAAATATGGTAATAATACATTTCTATTTACAGGAGATGCAGAAAGTTCTTCAGAGCAGGATATTCTAAATAGTAAAAATGATTTATCAGCAGATCTTTTAAAGTTAGGCCATCATGGTTCAAGAACTTCATCTTCAGATAAATTTTTAGATGCAGTAAAGCCAAAATATGGGATAATATCCTGTGAGAAAAATAATGATTATGGACATCCCCATGTTGAAACAGTGAAAAAAATGAGAGAAAGAAATATAAAGCTTTATAGGACGGATGAACAAGGTACAATTGTAGCTACCAGTGATGGAAATGAAATAACATTTAATAAGCCGGAAGCTAGTTATAAAGAAGGGGTAAGAAAAAGCAAAGAGGAAAGTAGTAACACAGTAAAAAGTGAAAGTGCCAATATAACTAATAACAAGAACAGCAATATTAGTAAGATAGTGTATTTTACACCTAAAGGCAAAGCATATCATTATAAAAAAGACTGCAGTTCTTTATCAAATAGTAAAAAAATATTAGAGGGTACTTTGAAAGAAGCTAAAGACCAAGGTAAAAATAATCCTTGTGAAAAATGTGCAAGTTAGTAAGGTTATCTTATATAAACAAAAAGATGTGAATTTATCACATCTTTTTGTTTAATTTGATATTTTTCTTTCTTTAGTTCTTTGTTTACATGTAGTATAGTACTCGTAAGTATTCTTAACTAATATTTTAAGGATATTATATATCGGTACTGCTACAAAAGCAGCAAAAAATCCACCTAAATATACGCTTACAGTAATTACTATAATTGTTGTAAGCGGGTACATATGAAGTTGATTACCTGTTATATTAGGAGTTATTATATTTCCTTCAAGTTGTTGAACGATTACTGCTAATATAACTATTTTAACTGCCATTGGAAAGCCTATGCCTAAAGCTATTATTAAAGCAGGTAATACTCCTAGTACAGGACCTAAAAATGGTATGAATGAAGTTATAAAGGCAAAGAAAGCTAATACAAAAGCATTAGGCATTTTTATTATTATATAGCCTATAAACATCAATGCACCTATTATAAATGCAACAATCATTTGAGCAGTTATATACTGTTTTAGTACTGTATCTATTTCTTTAGCAATCTTTAATATGATTTTTTTAGATTTTACAGGTAATATTTTTACAAAAGAATTATAAAGTTTATATTCATCTTTTAATATGTAAAACATGATAATAGGGATAAGCACTAATTGAGCAAAAAAGTTACTTACAGAACCTACTACACCTGCAACACCTATACTTATATCTAAGAATGAACTAGTTATAAAGGATGCAGTTTTCTTTAAGAGTTCCTCTAATCTTAATAATTCATTAAGTTTTGGATATAAATAACTATATTTATTTGATAAGTTTTGAACACTTGAAGTAAGATTTGTTACTAAACTTGAACTTTCTTTTGCTATAGTGGAGCTAGCATAGGTAGATATACCTATCAAAAGCAGTAATACAGATACTATAGTTATTGTTGTGGATAATCCATTAGAAAGCTTTTTGGATTTTAAAAACCTATTTATGGGTCTTAATATATAATATAAAAATACAGCTAAAATAGTAGGTATTAATATTGTATCCTTTAAGCTGATTAAAGGTATAAAAATAAAATTTACTTTGGTTAATAAGAAAATCATAAGTAAAATTAAATTTATTGTTATAAGATATAAAATTGTTTTGTTTTCTTTTAACATACTACCCTCCCAAAATCTTCAATGTATTTAATGTCTTACTATATTTTTATATGTTTTATACTATAAAATAAAAGCTCATGCTAAAATGAGCTTTTGCTTTTATTACTGCATTGATTTTAAATCAACAATTTTGCTTTTCTTAGGTTTTAAATTTAATACATCCATTATTCCTTCATACTCTTCTTCTACCGCTTGGAAAATAACAGATAAAGTTTCAAATACAATTTCAGCATCAAAATTATTATTGAAAGGAATTGAAGCTTTTGCACTGACTACATTTTGATCTTCATAGAAAGAAACATATTTATAGGTAGAATTTAACTCATTAAAGAGTTTGTAAAGTTTAAGTTTTATATTTTCATCATCTGGTGTACTTGTTATATGGAACACATATATATCAGCTAAAGTATCATCATCTCTTAAAGCTATAACTGCTCTTTTTTCTGTTCCACCACCAAAAACTAGTTTTTCAATACCATCAACAGTTATTTTTTCAGGAAAAGAGAAGATAGTAAATTCATCTATGTTCATTCCTTTATTCATAGGTATTTTGTGTTCTTCAATGAACTTTTCAAAAGCTTTAGCATTAAATCTCATCAGTCTGTCCCCCTTCAATATAGCGAGAAATAATTATAAAATAATTGGAAATATATAATATTTATATTATCTCATAAAGTAATTAATAAGTAAATATCCAATTAGTATATGTTTGATAATTGATAATTATTACCAAATTGTGGATAAAGTTGTGGAATATGTGGAAAAAAATGTAATAACAATAAATTAAATAAGTAAGAGTAATATAAGTTTTATAAAAATTGGTAAGTAAACTTAATCAGTATAATAATTTAGAATAAAATCAATATTAATTAAAAATAAAAGTCTAATTCTAAAAGAGGGGCTTGTTTAGAATTAGACTTTTTATATTACTAGATTAAGATACTTTGATGTTAGTTTTATCTAAATTTACAAGAGAATATAAATATTCCTGTAATTCTTTTGTTTTTTCTTTATCCATTGCTGGAACATTTTCTAATTTGTACTTCATACCTAAAGCTTCATATTTGTTAACACCTAATAGATGATAGGGAAGAAGCTCGATTTTATCTACATTTGGAATTTCTTCATTTATTATTTTAGCAATTTTCTCTATATGCTCCTTAGAATCTGTATAATCAGGAACTATTACATGTCTTACCCAAACTCTAGTGCTGCTTTTTCTAAGAGCTTCTAAGAATAAATTAATATCTTTAGTATCTTTTCCTGTTAATTTAACATAGCCAGTACTATCTATATGCTTTATATCTAATAAAACCAAATCAGTGTATTTTAATATTTCATCATAATGACCATGTCCATAACCAGCAGTGTCAATGGCAGTGTGTATTCCATGCTGTTTGCATTGTTTTAACATATCAAGTAGAAATTCATCTTGAAATAGTGGATCTCCACCAGAAAAAGTTACTCCACCACCGGAATTCTTAAAATATGGTTTAAATCTAAGAATTTTTTTAACTATTTCATCAGAAGTCATTTCACTACCACTATTTAAACTCCAAGTATCAGGGTTGTGACAATAGGCACATCTTAATTTACATCCTTGCATAAATACTATTGTTCTTATACCAGGACCATCTACAAGTCCCATACTTTCAATTGAGTGAATTCTTCCTTTTATCATAATATCTTCTCCTTAATTAGGCATTCTAAATATACTATTTTTAAAATTAATATAAATCTGTGAAAATAATTGGTACTTTTTATTATCATGACTAAAATAATTAAGTTTGAGGTTCAGAATTGTAAGTTGATACTGTGGCGGTGAACAGTGTTCACCATAATTACTAAGAATTTTATATTAATAGCCAAAAATATATTTAAAGAAATAGTTTTGGCTATTAATAATTTCATCTTTAATCCTGCATTGAATTAAAGTTGTCAATGCACAATTTTCAATTGTATAAGTGTTATGTGTATACAAAATAATTGTATTAAAAAAACTATCAATTTTAAAATTAATGGCTTTTTTAATACAGTAGAATTACCTATAAAAGATAGGTAATTCTACTAAATTAATTACATTGATTCGTGGAATGTTCTGCTTATAACTTCTAGTTGTTGAGCTTTAGTTAATCTATTGAAGTTAACAGCATATCCAGAAACTCTAATAGTTAATGTTGGATATTTATCTGGATTTTCCATAGCATCTAATAATGTCTCTCTATTTAAAACATTGACGTTTAAATGGAAAGCACTTTGACCAAAATATCCATCCATTATAGATACTAAATTGTTTATTCTCTCTTCTTCAGTTTTTCCTAATGCGTCAGGAATTATTGAGAAGGTATTTGAAACACCATCTTGACAAGACTCTTTGTATGGTATTTTAGCAACAGAGTTTAATGATGCTAGAGCACCATTCTCATCTCTTCCATGCATTGGATTAGCACCTGGAGCAAATGGTTCACCTGCTTTTCTTCCATCAGGAGTAGCACCAGTTTTCTTACCATATACCACATTAGATGTTATTGTTAAAACTGATAATGAATGTTCAGCATCTCTATATGTCTTGTGCTTTTTCAACATTTCAGAGAAGGTTTTAACAACTTCTACAGCAATATCATCCACACGATCATCATCATTTCCGTATTTAGGGAAATCTCCTTCAATTTTAAAATCTATTGCTATTCCATCTTCATTTCTAATAGGAGTAACCTTAGCGTATTTTATAGCACTTAATGAGTCGGCTACAACAGATAAACCTGCTACACCAAAAGCCATAAATCTTTTAATATTTGTATCGTGTAAAGCCATTTGTCCAGCTTCATAAGCATATTTATCATGCATATAGTGTATAGTGTTCATTGTATCAACGTACAATTCAGCTACATACTCAAGAACTTCAAAGTATTTAGCCTTAACTTTCTTATAGTCAAGAACTTCATCTGTAATTTTATCTATACCCTTAATTACAGTTTTGAATGTTTTTTCGTCAACTCCGCCATTGATAGCATATAACAATGATTTAGCTAAGTTGGCTCTAGCTCCGAAGAACTGCATTCTCTTCCCAATTTCCATAGCTGATACACAACAAGCGATACCGTAGTCATCACCATAAACAGGTCTCATTATATCATCATTTTCATATTGAATTGCACCAGTTTCTATTGACATCTTTGCACAATATTTTTTGAAGTTTTCTGGCAATTTTTCTGACCATAACACTGTCATATTTGGCTCAGGAGCAGGGTTTAGATTAATCAATGTATGCAAGAATCTAAAAGAAGTTTTAGTTACAAGTGGTTTACCGTTTATACTAATTCCACCAATTGCTTCAGTTATCCAGTTAGGGTCTCCAGCAAATAATTCATTATAATCAGGAGTTCTTAAATGCCTAGCTACTCTTAGTTTTATAACAAATTGATCGATTATTTCTTGAGCTTCTACTTCTGTAATAATGCCATTATCTAAATCCCTTTGAATATATATATCTAAGAATGTGCTAACTCTGCCTAATGACATTGCAGCACCGTTGTTTTCTTTTATAGCTGCTAAATATCCAAAGTAGGTGAATTGAACTGCTTCTTTAGCATTTTTAGCAGGTTCTGAAATATCTATTCCATAAGAAGCTGCCATAGCTTTTATCTCTTCCATAGCTATAAGCTGCTCACTAACTTCTTCTCTTTGTCTTATTAAATCATCTAAAGCTGGTCCCTTAAGGTTAGCTAAATCCTTTTTCTTTTCGTTGATTAAAAAATCCATTCCATAAAGTGCTATTCTTCTGTAATCACCGATAATTCTTCCTCTTCCATATGCGTCAGGAAGACCAGTTAACAATCCAGCACTTCTAGCTGCTCTTGTTTCTTCAGTGTAAGCATGGAAAACACCTTGATTATGAGTTTTCCTATATTTAGGGAAATATTTATTTATTTCTTCATTTAATTTAAACCCATAAGCTTCTAAGGATTGCTCTACCATTCTAAATCCACCAAATGGATTAACTATTCTTTTTAATGGGGCATCTGTTTGTAGACCAACAATAACTTCATTATCCTTATCTATATATCCAGGACCAAAATTGTTAATTCCAGACACTTCATTGACTTCTACATCAATGATTCCTTTTTTTATTTCTTCTATTATAAGTGCGTGAGTTTTCTCCCAAACTTTAGCAGTTTTTTCTGACATTCCTACTAAAAAGCTATCATCACCTTCATATGGTGAATAGTTCTTTTGAATGAATTCTCTTACGTCAACAGATTCTTTCCATAACTCGCCTTTAAAGCCTTCCCATTGTTTAAACATTGCTACTCCTCCTAATATATTACAATTTCAAAATAAAACAGCAATTATATTTAACTATACGTAGTATAAATATAAAATTTATCTATAGTATTTATTTGCTTAGATTGTTAATAATTTATCCTGTGTTATAATTGTATTACTAATACAGAAATAATTCAATATATTTTTTGATTTTCAGAATATTCAGATTAAGATAAAAATTGCTATTTTTTATTCATGATAACGTATACTAAAAC
>NZ_JACSQB010000147.1 GCF_014836835.1 Clostridium faecium
ACCCAATTATTCTATTTCTTTACATTCCTTATAATGTAATTCTACATTAAAGGATATAATCCTTTATTTACAAAATACTTTTAAACCTTTAATTTCACATTATACTATTGCTTACCCTTTATTTGCCAACCTATTATCAATTCATACCAAAATATTTTCATAATGACATATTAGAAAATTTATCTCACTATATCATCATGGAAATGATTAAAAGGTATATGTGAATAAGCAAAGTGCCGATGAAAAAATGTATCCTCACATCAGCACTAATGACTTTATTTAATCATTTAATTTTAAAATTTCTTTACTAACATAAAACTCCATACTATTGCACTAAGAGAACAAATCAATCCTGTAATTCTAAAAATAACTGTTAATTGAGGAGTTGCTAGAGAATAGACATAAGCACTAAGAGCCAAATTTGCTTTTCCTTTTAAAAGAAAAGATACAACTAACAGTACAATAAGCAAAATAGCCTGTTGCATTACAGCTCCCAAACCGTAAAACTTCTCTTTCACAAGTCGCTTTTCATAGATTCCTATATTCTCTTTACTTATAATGTTCTGGGTTACTTCCTTATTAGCAGCTGTTACAAAAAATGCTGAAATAATTATCCCAATAAAATAACAGTATGGTACAAGCATTACTATCATGCCAAAACAACTTCCCAATAAATAAAGATTAAAGGGCTCCTTAAGCTTAAATATATTGTTCATTTTTTTTGAACAAATTATAGAAATAAACATACCAACAAAAATTAGTGCATAACTTATCATGACTTTTGTGGTCTCACCAATTGCAGTATAAAAAATCAAGCTGTAAATTGTTAAGTAATTTCTCATACCACCAATTACCAATATCTGCAAAGAACTTTTATTAAGGCTTCTTTTTTCTGGAATGTTTAATGCAAAAATTAATAGACATAGCATAATAAATATTGGAAAAACAAACTGTATATTGGCTGTTTGCTTCAAAAATCGAACACTGAGTACAAATATAAGTATAAACAATGAATGGATGAAGTATTTTGTTGATTTCTTCTTTTTCCTAAATATCTGCTGACCTACCATTGACTCTGGTATTTCAAGTTTCCAAATATAAACACATATAATGGTTATATAGATAAAAAATAGTAAAAACATTATATTGTAATGTGTATGCCTTATACTTATTACCACGGCAATAAATACTAGTAAAAATAAATACGCCTTAGCAACTGTATTTTTATCTGTTGGTATATTCAACTCTTTCTGTATATCAACTATAGTTCTATAAAGTGCTGAATACGCTGACAATCCAACACCAATAAGGATTGCACCTATATCCCAGAGAACATGGTATTGAGTACCTGCCATCATGAATATTGAACCAATGAATGTTGGAATCATTAATCTTTTTAACAACAAATATGGATTTAATACTTCACCGAATCCTTTAATAAAAAATATTCCTGCCTTTTCAAAAGCATATAACAGTACAAATGGAAAAATATAATAATAATTGCCATAATGATTCTGTATAAGTCCAATAAATATTAAATTAGGAATTATTACAGCTCCTTCTGCTAAAGAAGCAGCTAAAAATGCTAATTTTTTCATATCCACCTCATACTAATTTTCTAATGTTTAGTAGACACAATTCAAGTCACATTGATTGAATTGCTTTATTCCTATTTATCACACTCCCGTAACTCTCTCATCCAGTGTTTTATTTTAAATTCTTTCTGTTACAAATATTATTATACTTATTTTACTTAAATCACTGTTACATAAATGAAATTTGTAGTGTGATAAATTTAGCAAATAGATATTTATGCTATAATAAAAATAGTTTGTTTAGTAATGTAGTTTACTATACCATTCTAAGGGATATAATCTTTCGTAATCAACATTTGTCTTCAAATAATTGTATATAAATTTATAACGTTGCAACTGCAACATCAAAAGTAAATATTCTTTATACTATAAAATTAAGAGAAAGGATGATGTAAAATGAGAAAACCCAAAATAACAATTTCATTAGTTGACCGCATCGGAAAGCATCCTTGCCATCGTGGGCATAAAATTGGCGATAAATTTGATTTTGATACAGAGAGAGGAAAACTTTGTCCCATGGCTATGCATGTGGCATTTCCTTACATTGATATTTTAAGATATGGAGGAGTTCTGCCTTGTGGATCAAATGGCGATATACGATTCTGTTGCCCAGATGCAGATGTTATAAATATATTTCGATTAGAAGTGGTAAAAGAAAATGATTAATAACAAATCTCAACTATTATTAATATAAATTTTTTCTTTTATATCTTTTTTGTAGCAATGTATTTTATAATCTTCACAGTTCTTTTATTATTACCAAATTTGTACTCATTCACTCTATATTTTATCAAATTAATTACTTTTGCACATAGATGAACATCTAAAAAAAGCATTGACTTTAATAATCAGTCAATGCTTCTACTTTTCAAGTCTTTTACTCAATAGTACCTTTATCCTCAATTGAGTATTTATATATGTTTTCTATCATATTTCCTACGTATTATCCTAAGAACATTTTAATATCTTCATCTACAGTTCCTATTCCTGCAATTCCAAAGTTGTCTACTAGTACTTTAGCTACATTTGGTGATAAGAATGCTGGAAGTGTTGGTCCTAAGTGAATGTTCTTAACCCCAAGGTTTAGTAATGATAATAATACTATTACAGCCTTTTGCTCATACCAAGCTATATTATAGGATATTGGAAGTTTGTTTACATCATCCAATCCAAATACTTCTTGAAGCTTTAATGCAATAACAACTAATGAATATGAATCATTACATTGTCCAGCATCAAGAACTCTTGGAATACCGCCAATATCTCCAAGGTTTAATTTGTTATATTTGTATTTTGCACATCCTGCTGTTAATATAACTGTATCCTTTGGTAGCTTTTCTGCAAATTCTGTATAATAGTTTCTTGATTTTGCTCTTCCGTCACAACCAGCCATTACAAAGAATCTCTTTATAGCACCAGTCTTAACAGCATCTACAACCTTATCAGCAAGAGCCAATACTTGGTTATGAGCAAATCCTCCTACAATTTGTCCCTTCTCTATTTCTGTTGGAGCTTTGCACTTCTTAGCCATAGCAATTAATTCTGAAAAATCCTTATTTCCTTTTTCATCTGCTGCAATATGCTTACAACCCGGCATTCCTGTTGCCCCTGTTGTGAATAATCTATTCTTATATGAATCTTTTGGTGGAACTATACAATTTGTAGTCATTAAAATTACTCCATTGAATTTTTCAAACTCTTCCCCTTGTTTCCACCATGCATTTCCATAGTTTCCTGCAAAGTGAGGATACTTCTTAAATGCTGGATAGTATTGTCCCGCTAGCATTTCACTATGAGTATAAACATCTACACCAGTTCCTTCTGTTTGCTCTAATAACATTTGAAGGTCTTTCAAATCGTGTCCAGAAATTAATATTCCAGGATTATTTCTAACACCAATATCAACACTTGTGATTTCAGGGTTTCCGTAAGTTTCTGTATTAGCTTTATCAAGTAATGCCATTGCAGTAACACCGAATTTTCCTGCTTCCAGTGCAAGTGCTACTAAATCATCTGCTGATAATGAATCATCTAATGTTGATGCTAAAGCTTTAGCCATAAATCCATGAACCTCTACATCATTGTATCCTAAATTCATAGCATGCTTCATATATGCTGATAAACCTTTTAAACCATAGATTATAAGCTCTCTTAAGCTTCTTATATCTTCATTTTCAGTTGCTAGTACTCCTACTTTTTCAGCCTTTGCATCAAATTCATTGATGGTATCAGCTGACCATACTGCAGCATCTGGCATAACTATTTCACTTGATGCCATTCCAAATAATTTCTTAAAGAAACCATTATTTCCTTTGCTTTCTCCAACTTTTCCACCAGCCTTTAAAACCTTGGCCTTTAATTCTTCTCTTAATTTTAAGGTTTCTTTTACTCTATCTAAAAGTGCTTCTCTATGAAAATTAGCATTAGTAATTGTAGAAAATAAGTTTTCAGTTATATATTTATCTACATTACTATCAATTATATTAACTTTTCTTCCTTCATTACTTACCACTGCTAATCCCTTGGTTACATAAACTAATAAGTCCTGAGTTTTTGCTACATCTGCTTTTTTCCCACATACCCCATTTATAGTACAACCTTTTCCACCTGCAGCTTCTTGACATTGAAAACAAAACATATTTGACATTACATGATACCTCCTAATTTATTATTCTATTTTAAATTAAATTCTTGTTATTTCCGCATGTTTATTATATTATATTTATTGCAACAATTCGGTATCTCAAGATACAAAAGGATGTGATTTATATGATAGGTCAATATATTAATATAATTAAAAAATCACCTTTATTTCATGGCTTAAAGGAAGAAGAAATCTTTTATATGCTAAAGTGTTTAACTACTAGGATACAAAGTTATGATAAAAATGAATCTATAGTAAATTCAGGTGAACCTATTAATAGCTTTGGTATAATTTTAGAAGGAGAAGCAACAATTTTGAAAGAAAATGCAGAAGGTAATAGGGTTATTATTTCCATAGTAAAAAAAGGAGATTTATTTGGTGAGATGCTTGTATTTTCAAGTCGTAAATTGTGGCCAGTAACAGTAAGAGTACAAAACTCCTGCAAGGTTTTATTTCTTACTAATTCAGACCTTATAACTCGATGTGGAAAGATGTGTCCATGGCACAATGCAATGCTTCAGAATTTTATAAGGGTAATATCAGATAAAGCATTAATCCTTAATAAAAAAGTTGAATATCTTTCAATAAAGAGCATACGGGGAAAATTTGCCTCATATCTGCTAGACCAATATGAGAATACTAAAAGCAACACTATAATTTTACCACTAAAACGCAATGACCTTGCAGAATTCCTAAATGTATCTAGGCCATCTTTGTCAAGGGAAATATGTCAAATGCGAGATGATGGTGTAATTGATTTTCACTTATCAACATTCAAAATAAACGATATTGAAACATTAAGAAGTTATTGTGACCAATAAGATGTCTGTTGCAAAAAATAAAAAATACAATATATTGATTTTCTTAAAAATAAGATATCAATATATTGTATTTAAATATTTTATTTTAGTTAAGAGAATTTTATAATGTTTTGATGTCATATTAATAAATTATTTATACTTTTCTTCAAGTAATTCTAAAATTTCAATATATTTATTTTGTACTCCCAATCTAATTTTTTCCTCTTCAAAAGTATGGCACTCCATATTCACTTTATCCAATGTTTCTGTGCAAAGTCCTCTCCTCGCAAAAGGATATGCAATATTATCTTCTTTATCTATATGCCTAGATAATAAATGTGTATATGATATAGCATTTGCTATTACATCAAGTTTAGATTCATTATCACCAGCTTTAACTCTAGCAAGTGATTCTTCAAGCTCCCTTATATATAACCTTCCAAAGTCATGTTCAACAAGCATTCCAAATTTAACTAGCTTCTCAGCTGCACCACCAATTTCATCTACCATTCTGTTAAATAAAATTTTTTCTTCTTTTTCATGATGGTGCTTATCTGCATAATTTCTCACAAAGTCTATCATCTTTTCAAAATCAGTATAATTTATTTCTTTTCCATTCATAACATCTAAACAAGCTTTTCTTATAACCTTTAACATTCTCTTTATACTCTTATGTTCTTCAACCATTAATGCAATTCCATCCATAAAATTACTCCTTTCTTATTGTATTTATACCTTTTTCTGTTCTAGTATATTTATATCCTGTATTGCTTGCAGATAAGAATCCATTAATCCATGAATCTCTAAAATAATAGAAGTTATTAACATCCCCTCCTACTCTATCCCAGTGCTCTTTATGGATGTCTTTTAAAGTGCTCCACTGAATAGTGGTTTCATTATTTTCATCTATTTCATTAATCCTGTCACAAGGCATTCCTTCAATCATATAATCAAAAATCAAATTAAAAAAATCTTGTGGAGAACCTTCATCTATTCCCAATTCATTCATTATTCCAACTGCATTTTGGTAGAAAATATGAGCAATATCTTCTTTTTTAACAACATTATTCTTTAATAATTCAGTTATGATGTATGCTAATCGACTTTCTACACTTATTATTTTTTTCTGAAGCCATCCGTGAATATTAGAATGATCTATTTCATTTTCTAGTGGCCCTGTTACAGGATAACCATATCTAGAATAACTTTCATTTAATAAACTCTCAACCTCATAACCTTTGTTTATTGCTACATTTACCACATCATCTATTAATCTTTCCTGTAATTGAATTTTATTATATAGCCAATAATGAATTTTTCCTAAAAATGCACTCATATATTATCTCTCCTTAAATCAAATATTTCTTTAATACTTTAATAAATTTTTCAACCTATATTCTTAAACTTTATATATTTTTTTCTATTGGTTAGCTCGTGCTGATGGTCAGCCTATGCCCCTATACTAAAACTTAAAAGTATATTTGTACTTTCAATATAATTCCTAACAACTTTGTCAATAGTCATCTCTTTTGTAATTTTCATAAATTTATTCCTCCAATACAAATTTATTTATGCTCTAATTATAGGATTAACTTTTTTTATATTCAGTATCCATAGATACAAAAATAAAATTCATTTATATTTAGGGGTAATACCAACACCTGTATAACTAGATGCAAGATAATGAGAATTCCGATATGATTCATCTAATTGCAACTTCACTTACCCAAATATCTTTTGCTATATGAATTACCTTTCTTCCCTGCTATTCCAAATACCCCATAAATTATAATAAACTTTTATAATTTGTGAAGTTTCTAGAAATATTAATGATATAGTAAAATTTTTTAAAAGGAAAAAGGCGGTTTTGATTATTATTTCAAAACCGCCGTATAGCAACATTTAGGGCATAAAACATCATCTGCCACAACTTGTTTTTTTATTACCAAAGTTGTGGCAACACTTCTTTCTAATTTACATTATTCTGTATTTTCAATATCTAAAACACTTTTCCAAACCACTTGAACTAAATTTTTTTGGTTTTTTATCAAATTAATATCAGTTTTGAATTAAGTCATGTCATCTCGAAGTGCGTCAATAATATTTTCTTTTTTTATCTTATTAATGGCATACAGCATTGTAATGAACACGATAAAGAGAACACCAACCACGCTGATTCCGATACTGGCCCACGGAAGTATAAAATCCATATCCTCTGTGACCATTCCTTTATGAATTAGCCATGAAGAAATTACAGCTATGGGAAGTCCGAAGAGCAGCACCCTTATACCATAAAAGACACACTCAAAATTCATCATCTTTTGGAAATCACGATCAGACATTCCCACAGAGCGAAGCATGGCAAGCTCTCGACGACGCAGCTTAATATTAGTGGAAATTGTATTAAACACATTTGCCACCGCAATCAACGAGATCATAATAATGAAAGTATAGGTGAACACGATTGTCTGTCTGTTCCTGTACGAAAGAGGAAGGTACAGCAAAAAACCCAACATGCCAATGGCCGTATTTTTGTATCCCACCGTTCACCATATAGTTTTGCAAAGAAATGGCAAAAGTATCCACTGCCGTAATCATGGCGGCAGACAGGATAACTCCTATAATTGTTACAATTGTTCGTGTACGGCTTTTTTTCATGCCTTGCAGTGTAACTTTATTGAAAATGTTCATGGTCTCACCCTCTCGTCTCGCACTACTTTACCATCACATATACGGATAATACGGTCTGCCTGCAGTGCAATATTTTCATTATGTGTGACGATGATAAGGGTCTGTCCATATTGTTTATTGCTTAATTTCAACAATTTGATAATCTCATGTCCATTTTTGCTGTCCAAACTTCCTGTAGGTTCATCAGCAAGCATAACTGCAGGAGCGTTCATCAAAGCACGTCCTATGGAAACTCGCTGTTGCTGACCTCCAGAAAGCTGATTAGGTAAATGGTTTTTTCGCTCCCTTAACCCGTCCAGTAGAGCAATGGTACACTACCATTCTGTCTGTGATTCCCCAATTTTTCACTGTTTCTTTTGTGGTTATATAATCCACCCATAACACCTCCATAATTTTATTATATTTCTCTTAACGGAAATATACAAACTGGGGTATAGAGCAACGTCAAGACCACTTCATAGACGGTGATTTTGACTTGCAGGTATATTTTTATACTCTATTATAATCAACAGTATGATGTGTGTACTCATATTCAATGCAGAAAAGTGAATGGTAAAATGTAACAGGGTGAAATATCAATACTAAAATAAATATGCACTAAGTTGCTAATATTTTATGTACAATATTGCCTAAGTTAGTTACAGTATTATTAAGTGATGAATATGATTCTAAAGAGGAAAATGAAATAACAGCAAGTAAAATCAAGCAGTAATCTCACTATTTCTTTATAATAAATGCAGAGTGATTGAAACGAGGTGAATAGACAAATGTACGAGTGGCAGAAACAAATTCAAATAATCGTTGATGAAATTGACAAATGTATTAAAAATTATAATTGTGAAGCCTTGACACTACGCTTTCTTTCTCGCAGGTTGGGTTATTCCGAATTTTATACAACGAGAAAATTCAAAGAAATATCAGGTATGCAATTTAGAGATTATCTGCGGCATAGAAAATTAGCCTTTGCACTAAAAGAGGTTCGGGATAGTGAAAAAAGCCTTTTAGATATTGCTTTTGATTATGGTTTTTCATCACATGAAGCTTTTACCAGAGCTTTTAAGGGAACATATGGTGTAACTCCAAGTGAATACCGAAAAAAGCCTAAGCCTGTCGTTCTTCGTACAAAAATAAACCCTTTCGACCGCTACTTTTTAGGATTGGGAGAGATTGGTATGATAAAATCTACAGATGATGTTAAAATTTATTTTATAACCATTCCCGCACATAAATTTTTACACATTAAAAACTATGAGAGTAATGGATATTGGGATTTTTGGCAAAAGCAAAGTCTTATTCCTGGACAGGACTGCGAAACAATTTGCGGCTTACTTGATAGTATCAAGGACAAATTGGATGATGATAGCAGCAAATCTGACGGCTACAGCGGTCAAATTATGGCGTATATTAATGACCCAGACGGCAGACTCTGCGATTGGGGTATTCCACGTACAGAGTGTTATGGTGTACGACTTCCTTTTGATTATAAAGGCGAGATACCGCCACAAATGCTTATGATTGATGTTCCCGAAGCCGAGTATATTGTTTTTGAACATGGACCATTCGATTATGAGCAAGAAAATCGTAGTGTGGAGGAAAAAATTGAAAAAACAATGGCATCTTTTGATTTTGCAGGTACTGGTTACTGCTTTGATACTTCCCCCGGTAGAATAATTTACTTTTATTTTAACCCAGAACGGTTTTTTAAGTATATCAGACCAGTGAGAAAGTAAATGAAATTGACTTCCTACCAACTATACAGACGCTAATAAAGAAATCAAATAGAACATCAAGTAAGTACACACTTGCCGCAATAATAGTGGTAATAAAAAAATATAGTAGACTAACGGCGGTTTTAAATAACAATCAAAACCGCCATGTTCTTTTTTGATCCTATATTATCAGTTAAATAAAGTTAATTCAAGGATATGTCAAGTTACAGACTTACCGCCCATATTAGTTTTCAACAAAAAGAACATCTCCTACCACTAACACATGATAAAGTATGTTCTTTTCACAAAAATATTACCACATCAGTAAAGATAAATGCAAATACCCTCTTTAGATATAAACAGAACATGTACTCTTTTCCACCTTGTGCTCTATTTTGCACGCTTAAATATATTTACTTATTTGGTGACGCTAATAGGCTAATATCTCATAACCATCATCAGTAACTAAAACCATAACTTCCCATTGAGTTGATGGCATTCCACCCAACTCAATGGTTTTTTCATAAATTAAAAGATTAATTTGTTCTGTTGACATCCCTATATGTAGCTGTTCAGATATAAAATCTAAAACTGCTATATTGATTTTTCCACATTTTCTAATTGCAATAATTTGTTCTTGGTTTTTTATAATTTTTCTAGGTGGAATAATGCACCCTTGGGTTTTATACCATGATAACTTTTCATCAAAAGACTCATGACATTTTTTATACTTAATTCCGCTTCCACACCAGCATAAATTTCCAAATTTTCTTCAACCCAATTTACCATATTTTCAATTATTTTAATAGACAATCCTGCTCACCCCCGCCGTTATATTATATCTTCTTTTATATTTCAAAACTTGATTGCAGTTTCAATTTTTATACATCATATAAATTATACTTGTTTCTTCTTGAATTTCGCTTACAAAAATTACAATTTTTATAATATTATATCATCCACTATTCAGTAAGTTATTAAGAAACTATGACTATAAAAATAATACTATAGAAATGTAAAAAAATGATTACTTAAGTAATGTACTAATTAGATTTTATATATATTAATTTTTTCATATAATATACTCCTTTATCTATTTAATACTATCAAAAATATATTGACGGGGCCATTTTGGATGAGAATTTTAAATTATTGCAGTGGTGAACCTGTAGAGTTTTGATACAAATAATGAACAGTAATTTCATATGATCAATTGACAAGCTATTCCTGTATAATATCTATTAAAATCACCTGACCAAATATGCTTCACATAATTATTGGATATCATTGTTTCATATGGATCAAGATATGTAAAAAAATCTTTATCTCTCTTCACTAATAAAATCCAATGACTATTTCTAAGACCAAATTCTTCTTCATTACCAGTCATCATTACCATAATTGGAGATTTTTTTAGAGCTTCTTTCCATTCATCTTCATAAAAGGACATTCTGAAATTGATATTATTTTTAACAAGATATTTGAATACATCTTCAGGAAAAGTTCCATACTTCATATCATCGCTATCATATCCTTTTTCTTCTGGTGAAATATTAAAATTTAATTCAATAGCAAGTTTCTCAAAGTTTTCATATCCAGTTATCTGATGATATTTTAATAGCATAGAAAGACAAGCAATTCCACATGCATATTCTGGATAAAAACTTTGTTCATTTTGACTGATAAAATAATTTCTATACATAAATTAAGCATACTCCTTTCCACTAGCATCATAAAACTAATAGTTATATGTTACTATCATTTTACTTCTTCTTTTGACAATTCCTCTTCAACTACATGATTAAGTTTTGCTAAAATGTTTCGTAACTGTATCACTTCTTCCATTTTCAGACGAGAGTAAAAACGATTTACAATTTCCTTGTTAATCTCATCTTCTTTTAAATAATAATTGTGTCCTCGCTCGCCCAGCTGTACAGTTATTTCTCTCCTATTGTTAGGATTAATTGTCCTTAATAGCTATTTCTCTTTTTCTAATTTGGATACAATCTGACTTACAGCACTTGAAGTAACATTCATCAATTTAGACAGTTGACTTATTGATAATACAGATTCTTTTTTTACTAAATCCATTAATATAATTTGTTTGCTTGAAAGATCTTCATTAAGTAAAGACCAATACTCTTTTATCAAACGAGTATTCATAGAATAAGTCATCTCATTAATTTCTGTAACTAAATTAAATAATTCATTTTTCCTCTCATTATCCATCTTTAAAGTCAACACTTTATCCTCCTTAATATTTAAGTTGCCTTAAATTTAAAGATATCTAATGCTTTTGTCAAGAAATAAGAAAATCCAAATAGTGAATAAACGAATGTCCATACTACAATTAAATAGCAGTTAAAAGCCACTGCAGGTCATAGGATTTTCTAACATTTTTCTTTAAACTTATTTGACAAAATCAATTTTTTTCTAGTTGCGGGTATCAATGGCAAAACAATATATTCCTTGCAATTTTGCACCAAATTTCCTTACAGAATTTTGGCAGGTCTACTTGTTGAATAATATCTCCAATCCCATTGAACAAATAATAAATTGTGTGACTACACTACTACCTATTTTTTCTTATATCACATATTATTCCTTAAAGCATGATTGACATTTACCTATATAAAAAGCTGCCTACCCTACTCAGAGTAAACAACTTTTTTGTTTTCATAGTTAGATATTAAATGACTTAAAAATTTATAATTTATTTGATAAGAGTTGTAGACAAAGTTTTTTTGAAAACAATCATTCCGTTAAATGTGTCATTTGGAACAATGGTAGTTGTATAAAAGGATTTCAAGAATTTTTGCCACCCCGATATTCCTACATTTAGCGTTGTAATTTTTTGTTGCTCCTTCAAAATCCCTTGCCAATTTTCATTATCAGCTACTTTAAAAAAATCAATATAATAAAAGTTACTCTCCATATTGTCAAGCTGACTATTCAACGGATTTTGGTTTTTAACTTCCATAATACTAAAATTTCCATTGTTATCTTGTGAATTAAATGTTGTATTCTCTGCATCTGTCCCAATAGCAAAATAGTTTTCCCCTATGCCCTTCGTAAACAATTCTCCCAAGCAAGTATAACCAGAAACAAAGGTTTTTCCAATATGTCTGTTATGACCGCTAATAAAGATTACACTGTCATCACCATGCTCTAAAAACCAGTTTACTTTATCATACATATATTTATCTCGTAAAGAGTTATACTCGGCATTATTGCTCAACAGTATTTCACTATGCTGATAGATTGTATTTGCACTTTCCCTAGCAAAATCAAAGGCAGTTTATCCACAATATGAGTCTGGCTCTTTAATAACAGCTATATTCATTTGTTGGACAGAAATTAAGGTTTCCTGTTTACATTTAGGACAGTATAATGTGAAATTTTCAAGTCTGGTGTCCTCTCTAATTTTAAGGCGAGTTTTATTATGGCATACAGAACAAAGCATAAGCAATTATCTCATTGTTTATATCACTTAATAGAAACTATCCTTGTGCTTAGAAATCCATCAAACCCAATTCACTCGCAAAAGCATCAAGATCATCAATTATGAACAAATCACTCCTCCAATTACCTGGCCATACAGCATATAATGTTGTAATCTTATCTTTTGCTCTTTGATAAGCTTCTAGAACCTTTTCTCGGTCTGACTTGTTTTTGTGTGGAATTTGTGATACATTACCATTCTTATCCACTTCAAAATAACAAATAGTACTCATACTATATGGAAAGTTGCTACTTTCTTTAGCACTCCTCATTAATAATTACTCCTTTACTCTTATTACATACTTGTTTAAAATAACCAACTCCTGTTATTAATTTAAGTAACATCTCTAAAAAAGATGTTTCTGCAGAATACATTCTATATCCTATAAATAAATTAACCTTTACAGGTTTTAATAATCCAATCTCATCATAGGCTTGTATCAATCAATAGACTAAACTTTTTTAAACACCTTACAAATATGCCAAAACCCAACAATAAACTGTTTAATATTGGGTTTTAGAAGCCTAAGTTAGAAGCTGCTTATTCTTTACGGATTTATTTAGCCGTTTTGTTGATAAAATCAATTTCATACTGACATTCACCGTATTTTTCTTCGTTGTCAATAATCGTACCCTCTGTTAGGGAGATACGCAGAACGATTGAGTTCGGATTGTCTTCGTCACCAACTTCATCGAACCAATCGAAGATTTTTTTAAATTTTGCTCTGATTTCCGCATTTTTCTCATCCTTGACCCAACCGAGATTTTCAGCTGTACCTTGGAAAGAGTACCAACCTAACCCACCGACAGAAACCTCGTTGTTCTTCTCAATTTGCAGCATTTTATTCTTTTTTGCGTCCGTAGAAACATAAAATACGCCATCTTCATAATAAGCGCAAACCATACGGACAGCAGGGCGGGGATTACCGTCAGCGTTCGGGGATAGTGATATTGTCGCAAGAGCAATAACTTCTTCTTTTCCATTTCCGCAACGTTCCTCCATAAGTTTTATCGCGTTTTCATATTTGCTCATTTTTATTTCCTCCTCATAATATTATAATCTCAGAATCTCTAATCTTATTTTATGGTGCTTTCATATTATTCTTATTATCTTCTACTCCTTTCGTTTGATACTGTTCTTATATCTATTAATCTCTATTATATACCAAAAAACCTAATTTTTCAAAATATTCATTTATTTATCCATAGCAAATGCACCCATTAATAAATGAGTGCATTTTTATTTAGCTAATCTCAATTCTAACCTTCCCAATCTTCTATCCCATATTTCTCAAGTAAAGCTCTCGCTTTCTCTAATCCTTCATCATAAATATGTACTGATTTTGAACGATGGCTTCCTTGATTAATAAATCTGTATTCCTCTAGTTCATCCATAGCCTCAAATGGATATCCTTTCCATGCATTATTTTCTGATTCTGAAAATCTATCATGACTACTGAATCTTGTCAAATACATCAGTGCCAATGTTAATTCCCTTATGGCTTCCTTTGCCGGAGTTTTGTCCATTTCTATCCCCTATTTCTCTTTTCTTTATTTTAAAATGTTCGACTTTTCGTGTCTACAATATTATACTAACACCACATAGCTTATTCTTTCTAGCATCAATAATGTTTCTAGAATATAATCAGCCCGCTCTCATTCTATATTTAATTTTGAATACAAAAAAGACGGTTTCTTTTACAGAAACACCTAATGTTTTCTAGGTAAAATAATATCATTTACTTAACTATTCAATTTTCATTTGTTCTGTTTCCACTTTAGGTTATATTTAAGATGATGCTCATAATGCAAGATTTACAATTCTTTATCCATAAAGGTTAATGTGACCACCTGCACTAAATCCATTCCATCGAACCTAGCTGGATCCGAACCTAGCTGGATCAAAATAATCTTGAAGAGAGCAGCTTCTCATTTTTATACCGCTATCACAAACCATAAAAGTATATAATTCACCCATCGATTTATCAACCTAACTTTTCAATTTTTCCTTGTCATCAGAATTATAATTCCCACATGAACAGTCTGTGTTTTTCCTTCAATATCATCGTGTTGAGTGGTATGTGCAATTTCTGCACTAACCACTTTTTCATCTAATTCTCTTGAAGTAAATATATTTTTTACATACTTACTAATGTCTGGAACATCAACATCAAATAGTATAGCAATCGCTTTTTGCGTAGCCCAAATGATTTCATCTTTGACCATAGCTCTGATTTACCAACAGTAACTTTACATATTTCCACATTTCAATTATATCCACTCAACCCAACTCATAGCAAATTCCCAAATAATCAAAAACCACCAGAAACCCAAAACATCAATATTTGATGATTAAAGCTTCTGACGATTACTAGCAATCGTCCACAAACCACATAAGCCCGCTACTTGTATGTTATCAATCCCACACACTCAACATGGCTTGAGAGGACAGAATGAATGTCATTTGAGTATGTTCGTTCTCGGAAACATATCCACTGCGTTTTTAGCACTATCGGTAGACGGGAACATATCCATTCATGATAAAAAATAACGTGTCTAATTGCATAATCATGATTGAGTAGAGTTGTCAAAAGAATAAACATAACGTATTTCAGTAAGTTTTTTTCCTGTAATTTCAATAATGCATTCATCGTCTTCATTGCATCGCCACTTATTCTTCCGGCTGAATCAATACTACCCCCTGCTCTGAGATGACAATAATGATATCACCTGAAGCTGGTATCCCCTTGTTGGAAGTATATCTTTCAAAAAATTTGACAAAACTTATCATCTAGTACAATTTCCATGCCTAAAACCACAATATTAATATCCCTCGACTACTATAACTTCACCTTCTTCATCAGTTGGGGGTTGAAAATGATCATAATAAGTGGAAGCTGTTTGCTCCGTCAATATGATATCATTTTGATGATTTCCGTTTCTTTTTCGAATACGTTCCATAACAACTTCCTTAGGTGTCTTTATATAATAGATTTTGGGTTCTATGTCGTATTTCTTTAATAATGAAATATATTCATTTCTCATTTCTCTAGACCAAAATGAATAATCGAGAACAATATCAATGTTTTGCATGATAAGTGAAATTAGTTTTTCATCAAGATAGGTTTTAATATCTTCTAAAACCTCCTGAGGTAAAGGATGTTCATTCAAACCTCGTTTGAATGATTCTTCATCATAAGATAGTATTGTCATCCCGGTACTTTCAAATTTTTTTGCTAGTGTTGATTTACCTGCTCCCGCAGGGCCGCACATTAAAATAACTTTACTTTTCGACAAATTATCTACTGTATTTTTCATTGATATAACCTCCTATAACAAACCAAGAAAACATGACACTCTCCTTAAGCATTATTACTATTCGCTCTTTTCATGATTTCCTGTACTATTGATGTTTTAGCATTCGCATAGTGCTGGACATGCCTCCATTTATTCTTTGCCAAGCTTCGTTTGACTTGTGCATATTTGTCCCGATCAGTATCATTAGTCCGCAACCAATCACGGAAGCGTAACATTCTATCAATCTCTGATGTGCCCAAACTGAACACATGCAGATTAATATCGGTATCCGGTCCTTTAAACAAACGATGCTCAAACCAGTCAGGTTCTCGAATCTGTTATTAATGTCAATATTTTTTTGTACGATTATGCCAATATTTTTATGTACAGTTTTGTTAGTTGGCCTTATTAGATATCTTAGAGAGAGCAGAAGCTGTTCTATAAGAATTTCCTAATATATTTACAATACTGGAATGATGCAC
>NZ_JACSQB010000014.1 GCF_014836835.1 Clostridium faecium
ATATTAATAATACTACACTTGATTATCCTTGACTTATTTCACCTAAGCTCATATATTTAATAAAATTTTAATCTTACTAAAAACTAATTAATTATTTGTTAATATAATGTTAACTAAGTTTTTTGTATTATTTTAAATATAATTATATCATACTAAGCCACTATTTAACTGGTTAAAATAGAATAATCATGTATCATATAATTCAATTAAATAATTAATAAGTAAATTTTTAATGAATCACTTAACAATATGTACATATTATACCACCTTACACCTTACTTATCTACAAAATATTTACAATTCAAAAAATAACTAGTCAAAAATACTGCCTTTGACTAGTTATTTTTAATATGTTTATAATTACACCTATTTTGCTAATTCATATAATGAATGTGCATATATTTTTGTTATGTTTATTAAATCTTCTATTTCTATATATTCATTAGGTTGGTGTATAGTACATGGTTCACCTGGAAATATTGGTCCAAATGCAACTGTATTTGGCATTTCTTTAGCATAAGTACCTCCACCTATTGAAATTAATTCAGATTTTTTACCAGTTTGCTCGTTATAAACTTTAGCTAAGCTTTGAATTAATGGATGGTCTGGTGAAAAATATAGTGGTTCTTGATGAGAAAAATTTTCTATAGTTATTCCAGTACCCTCTAAAGTTTTATTTACTGGCTTCATCATATCATCTAGTGTCTTTGTTACAGGATATCTTAAGTTTAAAGTAACAATTCCTTTATTTTCATTTATATTTATTTTTCCTACATTAAAGGATAATTTTCCTGATTCCTTATCTTCAAGATATATGCCAAATTTTTCTCCATAAAGGTCCATTCCTATTTTTTCACCTAAGAATTTTATATAATTAGATAAGTCATCATCACTTAAATCTAAAGATGCTAAAAATACTATAAGCTGCATTATAGCATTTTTGCCTAATTCTGGAGTGCTTCCATGTCCTGAAACACCTTTAGATTTAATTTTAAGTTTTGAATCATTTATTTCTGAAGTCATATCATAGTTATTTTCTGAAGCAAATTTTTTTAATTTTTCCACAACTTCTTCTGTATTTTTACATGTAAGTAAAGCTTCTGCGTAGTCTGGTACCATATTAGCAGCATTTCCACCAATTATACTTTCTATCACTATTTCTCCAGCTGCTGGTGATGAAAACTCCTTAACTAAATCAAATATGGTTATTCCTTTTTCTCCATTTATTATTGGGAAATCTGCATCTGGAGTAAAGGCTGCTACAGGTGCTGGTTCTTTTTGTAGATAATAAGGTATATCTTCTCCCCCAGTCTCCTCATTAGTTCCAAAAATTATTCTTATTTTTTTAGATAATGGAAGTCCTAAATCTTTTATGGCCTTTAATCCATAAAGACATGCAATTATAGGACCTTTGTCATCTGTAGTGCCTCTTCCATATATTTTTCCATCATGGATTTCAGCTCCATAAGGCGGATGTATCCAATCATCTCCTTCTGGCACTAAATCTATATGTCCTAATGCAGCAACGTATTCTTCTCCATCTCCATATTCTGCATAGCCTGCATATCCATCAACATTTACTGTTTTAAATCCTAGTTTTTTGGAAATTTCAAGTGTACATTGAAGTGCATTATCTACTTCTTCTCCAAAAGGCTTATTAGGTTTTGGTTCTCCTTCAAGACTCCTTATTTTAACTATTTCCTGTACAGAATTAACAATATCATTTTTCATCTCATCAATTCTTTTATTAATGTCCATAATTACTCATTCCTTCCATAAAACTATATATTAATATGTTCTAGAAACTATTTTCTCTTAAATCATAAATTTTTATTAATTATTTATTAACAATTATAATGTTATTATCACACATTTTAGACACAAACTCAACAATAGAACCAATTATTATCCTAATATTTAAATTATTCTAAATTTAAATATTGAAATATTTTTTTATTTTATACATTTGTAAAAATTGCAAACAAAAAAAGCTGTATTTTACACAGCTCCTTTTCTTTTATTTTAATTTTCCAAATCTAGAAAATGGTTTTATTATAAATCTTGCTTTTCCCATTATATCATCATAAGATATGTATGGATTTTCCCAATATCTTGCATCAAATGAATTGGCTCTATTATCTCCCATGAATACATATGAATCCTCAGGTACATGTAATATTGCTTCTTTATTACTATTATATACTACATAAGGCTCATCCAACTTTTCACCATTTATGTATACTGCTCCATCACTTTTTATCTCAATAGTATCACCTGGAAGTCCAATTAACCTCTTTATTAAATCTTCTCCTAATTCTTTAGAATGAAAAACTAAAATATCTCCTCTTTCAAGAGATTTTTCACTATAATTCCTAGTTACAAAAATCTTATCTCCTGGCTGTATAGTGGGATACATTGATTCAGTAGGCACACTAACATTAAAGAAAATAAATTTATTAACTAAAAGTGCTAGTCCAATAGCACATACTATAGGTATTCCCCAATCTTTAACAAACTTTTTAAATAAATTCAAATCTATCAACTCCTAAATTTCCCTAATTCCAATTACACAGATAATATTATATCATAGAATTTTTTATTATACATTATTTAGATTTTATATTGTTCTACAATCATATAAGTAGATAAACTACACTAACTTTTAATATAAGTCTGAACATAAATTATAACTTAAAATAATGTACAATTTTAAAAAATTAACAATTGACAATTAGTGATTTTGTAACTTTTTTTAAAAAATAAGTTTAGCACTTCTTGTGAGAGAAATATCCATAGTGAAACCCTATAAAAATAACCACATAATTCTTTAAACTAAAAAGTATTATGTGGTTAATTTATTTATACTAATTTATAGTTTTCCTATGTCTCTTCTATAATATATTCCATCAAAATTTACATTTTTTATATCTGTATAGGCTTTTTCTCTTGCTTCTTCTATAGTTTCTCCTAAAGCTGTGATTCCTAGAACTCTTCCACCTGAAGTTAAGAATTTATTATTTTTTCTCACTGCTCCTGCTAAAAAAGCTTTGTTTTCTATATTATCTAATCCTGTTATTTCAAACCCACTTTTATATTCAAGAGGATATCCTTTAGAGGAGGCTATAACACAACATGCATGTGCTTTTTTAAAAATAACCTCATTTCTATTTAAGTTCTTATCTAATGCTTCCATCATAAGGTGAACTAAATCACTTTCCATAAGTGGAAGTACCACCTGTGTTTCTGGATCACCCATTCTTACGTTATATTCTAATAAATAAACACCTTTTTTAGTAATCATTAATCCAAAAAATATTATTCCTACATAATCCATATTTTCCTGCTTTATTCCTTTTAATGTAGGAAACATAATATCTTCATAAAATTCTTCTAAAACTTTTTTACTGCAGTGAGGATTAGGAGCTAAAGTCCCCATTCCTCCTGTATTAGGTCCATTATTTCCATCATATATAGCTTTATGATCTTTTGAAGATATAAAAGGTATAATAGTTTCTCCATCTGTTATGGATAGTATTGAAGCCTCCACACCTTCTAAAAATTCTTCTATAATTATAGATTTACCTGCACCAGAGAATATGTCTTCTTCCATAAATTTTTTTATTGTATTTTTAGCTTCTTCCCTATCATTAGTTATAACAACACCTTTTCCTGCCGCTAATCCATCAGCCTTAATAACTGCTGGGAAACTACAATGTTCTATATATTTTAACGCTGCTGATGGGTCATTAAAACTTTCATATTCTGCAGTTTTTACTCCGTACTTTTTCATGAAAGCCTTAGAAAAACTTTTGCTACCTTCTAATTTTGCTGCTTTTTTACTTGGTCCAAAAATTTTTAAATCATAAGCTTTAAATATATCCACAATTCCTTCACAAAGAGGTATTTCTGGACCAACTACTGTTAAATCTATTTTATTTTCATATGCAAAAGCTAAATATTCATTAGTATTTTTTAAATTTACATTTTCACATTTATTTTCAAATGCTGTACCACCATTACCTGGTGCACAGTAAATTTTTTCAACTAAACTGCTTTGGGACATCTTCCAAGCTAGTGCATGTTCTCTTCCACCATTACCAATTAATAATATCTTCATAGTTATACCACCTTTTATTCAATTGACTATTGACAATGGACAATTTTTAGTGTTTAAAATGCCTTACTCCAGTAAACACCATTGAAATTCCTTGCTCATCACAGGCTCTTATTGATTCTTCATCTCTAATTGATCCACCTGGTTGAATTATAGCTTTAATTCCAAATTTCGCTGCCTCATCTACACAATCTCTAAATGGGAAGAAGGCATCTGAAGCTAAAACAACTCCATCTTTTCCTCTTTCTAGTGCCTGTGTAGCTGCCCAAATTCTATTTACTTGACCTCCAGCTATTCCTACTGCTCTTCCATCTTTAACTACTACAATAGCATTAGACTTAACATATTTAACTACTTTCATTCCTATAATTAAATCTTCCATTTCTTTTTCACTAGGTGATTTTTCAGTTACTACTTTTATTTCATCTATTAACTTATTGTCAACAGTTTGTACTAATACTCCTCCATCAACAGTTACCATTTCTTTAGTATTCATTGGTTTTGCATTACATTTTATTATTCTCAAGTTTTTCTTTTTCTTTAATACTTGTAAAGCTTCCTCTGTAAAATCTTTTGCAATTACTATTTCTAAAAAGATTTTTACCATTTCTTCCGCCGTATCTTTATCCACAATATCATTTATAGCTACTATTCCACCAAAAATTGATACAGGGTCACATTCATATGCTTTAATGTATGCTTCTTTAACAGTTTCTCCAATAGCTACCCCGCAAGGACTATTATGTTTTAATCCGCAGCAAGCTATTTCTTCAAACTCATTAACTACTTTCCATGCAATGTCCATATCTTTTATATTATTATAAGAAAGTTCTTTGCCGTTTAATTCTACTATATTATTCATCATTCCGCTGCCATCTGCATTTTTATAAACTGCTGCACTTTGATGTGGATTTTCTCCATATCTTAATGTTTTGCTCTTTATATAAGAAGCAGAAAGATACTCTTCATATTCTCCATCATCTTTTAGTAAAAACTTTGAAATTGCCCCATCATAAGCTGAAGTTAAGTTAAAAACTTTAGCTGCAAGTTTTTTGCGAGTATTGTAATCTACATCACCAGTTTCATCTATCTGCTTCATAATTTCACTATAGTCATTTACATCACTTACAACAACCACATCTTTAAAGTTTTTAGCTGCACTTCTTATCATACTTGGTCCACCAATATCAATAAATTCCACTTTTTCTTCAAAAGCCAAATCTTCTTTAACCTTTTCAAAAAAAGGATACAGATTTACGCAAACTAAGTCTATAGTATTAATTCCTCTTTCCTTTATAGTCTTCATATGAACTTCATTGTCCCTAAGGGCTAATATGCCACCATGAATAGCTGGGTGAAGGGTTTTAACTCTACCATCTAACATTTCTTCTGATTTTGTAACCTTTGATATTTCTACTACGTCAATACCATTTTCTTTCAAATATTTATAAGTACCGCCACTGGATATTATTTCTACACCTTTACTTATTAAAAATTTACTAAATTCTAGTACATTAGTTTTATCAAAAACACTTATCAATGCTCTTTTTATCATATCAATTACTCCTTTATGTAAACTACTCTTCCTTTAATTGAGATTTTTTCTTCACTTATAAGCTTTATAGCTTCTGGCAATGCTTTATGTTCCTCAATTAAAATCCTCTTTTGTAAAGTTTCAGCAGAATCTTCTCCATATACATTTACAGTCCTTTGAAGTATTATAGCTCCTGTATCCGTACCTTCATCTACAAAATGTACAGTACATCCACTGACTTTTACTCCATAATTAATGGCTGCTTCATGAACCTTTATGCCATACATACCCTTTCCACAAAAACTAGGTATTAATGCAGGGTGAATGTTTATTATCTTATTTTTAAAGTTCTCAATAAAGTCTTTATTTAATATAGAAGTAAAACCTGCTAAAACTACTAAATCAACTTTATTTTTTAACACCTTTAAAATTTCATCACTTAAATTTTCACCATAGTTTTTTCTATGAAAAACAATAGTTTTTATATTATTTTTTTTTGCTCTTTCTATACCATAAACATTTTCTCTATCGCTGATAACATACTCAATAGTGCAGTTTTTTAAATATCCTGAATTTATATTGTCAATTATACTTTGAAGATTTGAACCACCACCTGATATTAAAACTGCTATCTTAAGCACACTCCTTCACCTCCAGCAGCTACAGTACCAATTTTATATGCTTTTTCTCCCATTTCCTCTAATGCCTTTATTACATTTTCACTGTCATTTTCATTTACACATAAAACCATTCCAATTCCCATATTGTATGTATTAAACATATGAGATTCTTCTACACCTTTTTTCATTAAATACTTAAAAATTTCGGGAATTTCAAAAGAATTTTTATCAATTACAGCAGTAAATTTATCTTTAAACATTCTTGGAATATTTTCATAAAAACCACCACCAGTTATATGTGCCATTCCTTTTATATTAAATTCCTCCATTAAATTAAGTACAGGTTTAACATATATTTTAGTAGGTTCAAGTAAAATTTCACCTATTGATTTCTCACCTAAAATTTCATCATAATTTTCAACTAACTTTCTAACTAAAGAATATCCATTACTATGAACTCCTGAAGAAGCAATACCTATTAGTGCATCTCCTTCTTTTATAGTACTTCCATCTATTATATTTTTCTTATCTACTATTCCCACTGCAAAGCCTGCTACATCATAATCTCCCTCTTTATACATACCAGGCATCTCTGCTGTTTCTCCTCCAATTAGTGCTGCACCACTTTCAATACATCCTCTAGAAACTCCTTTTACTATATCTGCTGCTATGTTAGAATCTAACTTGCCACAAGCTATATAATCAAGAAAGAATATTGGTTTTGCGCCATGGCATAATATATCGTTAACACACATTGCTACACAGTCAATTCCAATAGTGTCAAATTTATTTAATTTTATTGCAATTTCAAGTTTAGTTCCCACTCCATCAGTACCAGAAACTAACACAGGATTTTCGTATCCAGTTTCTATTTCAAACATTCCAGCAAAACTCCCAAGACCATTTAAAACTCCGCTGGTAAAAGTTTTTGAAGTATAATTTTTCATAAGCTCCACAGCCTTATATCCTTCTTCGATATTAACTCCAGCATCCTTGTATGTTATCATTTATCTTCCCCTTCTTTCTAAAAGTATTTTGTAAGAAGAAAATTTAAATTTTGTAGTTTAATTAAAGAAAAATATTAATTAAACATAATGACTTATTAGAAATCACTTAAATTTTAATCTTCACTTGATTTAATTGGAGCTGAAATTGGATATTCTCCATCAAAGCATCCTAAACAAAAACCTTCATCTTTTCCTAAACATTCTAAAAGATCTTCTTTAGTTAAATATCCTAAAGTATCTGCACCTATTGCTTCTCTTATCTCCTCTACTTCCATATTAGCCCCTATAAGAGCTTTTCTATAAGGAGTATCTATTCCAAAATAGCAAGGGAACTTAACTACAGGTGAACAAACTCTAAAGTGTATTTCTTTTGCCCCAGCTTTTCTCAATAATTGAACTAACCTTTTGCTTGTAGTTCCTCTCACTATTGAATCATCTATTAAAACTATCCTTTTACCTTCAACATTTTCTTTTAATACATTTAGCTTAACATTCACTGCATTTTCTCTCTCTTCTTGACAAGGAGTAATAAATGTTCTTCCTACATATCTATTTTTTATTAATCCTACTTCATATGGTATTCCTGAAGCTTTTGCATATCCCATAGCTGCTGATATTCCTGAATCTGGAACTGCAACAACTATATCTGCCTCTATTGGATCTTCCTCATAAAGCTTTCTTCCTGCTTTAACTCTAGAAGAGTAAACACTTATTCCATCAATTACTGTATCTGGTCTTGCAAAATATATATATTCAAAAGAACAAATTGCTTTTTTACTTTTTTCTGCAAAATTGATACTTTTTATTCCTTCATTATTTATAACCACAATTTCTCCTGGCTCAATATCTCTTACATATTCTGCTCCTGTAGCATCTAATGCACAACTTTCAGAAGCTATGACATAACTCTCTCCAATTTTTCCAAGACATAATGGTCTAATACCATGTTGATCTCTAACACCTATCAATTCATTTTCTGTTAATATCACAATACCAAAGGAACCTTTTATTGCCTGTACTGTATCTACTACTGCATTTAGTATGCCTTTCTTAGCTCCCCTAGCTATAAGATTTAAAATAACTTCAGTATCTATAGAAGTTTGAAAAATACAACCTGACTCCTCAAGTAATTCTCTAATAATATCTGCATTTGTTAAATTTCCATTATGAGCTATAGCAATATTTCCTAGTTTAAACTCTCCAAGTACAGGCTGTGCATTTTTTACAGTGCTATCTCCAGCAGTAGAATATCTAACATGACCAATTGCTGAATGTCCTGTAAGTCCGCTTAATATTTCATTATTAAACACTTCTGAAACTAAACCCATATTTTTATGACAATTCATCTTTTCACCATTATAAGTAACTATTCCTGCACTTTCTTGTCCCCTATGTTGAAGAGCATAAAGCCCATAATAAGTTCTTTTTGCTACATCTAATTTATCACCTAAGTTAAAAATCCCATACACACCACATTCATCATGAAATTTATCTGGATCATAGTTATTGTAAATATATCCGTCTTTTAAAGGTAATTTCATTATTCTTATATCCTCCATTTAATTATATGTATATAGATTTATCCTTCACAAACTTAGTCTATATACTCATAAATTTAGTATAATGTCACTAATTTCTGTTATGAACTATACTTCACCTCAAGGGAATACTATACAATGGAGAATTATTCATTTTCACTTCTCAATTAGTTAAGTTCCCTAGAGGTGGAATTTATTTAAAAACCTAAAGATCTAATCATCATACTTATTTCATTATTCTATTTAATACTTCAGTATATCCTTCAACTAAATCTCCAAGATCTCTTCTAAATCTATCTTTATCAAGTTTTTCTCCAGTAGTCATATCCCAAAGTCTGCAAGTATCTGGTGAGATTTCATCTGCCAATAAAATTTCTCCATTTAATCTACCAAATTCTAATTTAAAATCTATCAATTTTATATTTTCTGCTTTAAAGAAATCTTTTAACAATTCATTTACCTCTGTAGCTACTCCATAGATGTAGTTTAAGTCATCAAAAGTGGCAATTCCCATAGCTACTGCATGATAATCGTTTATTAACGGATCTCCTAATGCATCATTTTTGTAACTTAATTCTAATACTGTAGTTTTAAGTTTTGACCCCTCTTCTAATCCGTATCTTTTAGCCATACTTCCTGCTGCTACATTTCTCACTATAACTTCAAGAGGAATTATTTCCACTTTCTTACACAGTTGTTCTCTATCACTTACTTTTTTTATAAAGTGAGTTTTTACGCCTTTTTCATTTAATCTTTCAAATAATAGTGAAGTAATGCTGTTATTTAATATTCCTTTTGATGCTATAGAAGCTTTTTTCTCCCCATTAAAAGCAGTTGCATCATCCTTATAGTAAACTAAAACCTCATCTGACTTATCTGTTGAAAACACTTTCTTAGCTTTTCCTTCATATATTAATACTTTGTTTTCCATTATAGTTCAACTCCTTTTCCATTTTCTTTTATAAAGTTTTCTTTCATAACATTTCTATATTCTATTAATTTTTCTTTAATTTCTGGATATTTATTAGCCAATATTTGTACTGCTAACATTCCTGCATTGTAACTATTATTAATTCCAACTGTTGCTACTGGTATTGATTTTGGCATTTGAACTATAGAGTACAATGCATCTAATCCTTCAAGTGCTCCTTTTATAGGAACTCCTATTACAGGAATTATGGTTTTAGATGCTATAACTCCTGGAAGATGAGCGGCAAGTCCTGCCCCTGCAATTATGCACTCACATCCCTTTTTTTCAAGTTCAGCAATTACTTCTTCTAATCTTTCTGGTACTCTATGAGCAGATAAAATATGTGCTTCAAATTCTATATTAAATTCTCTCAAACATTTTGCTGCATTTCTCATTACTTCTGTATCAGATTTACTACCAAAAATTATTGCTACTCTCATAAAAAACCTCCAAAATATTATTTTTAATATATAAATGAAAATCTTTAATATAACTATGATAAATTTTATTTAAAATAATTAACTCCGCTTTCAAATATTTTTTGTTCATGATTTCCCATAACATTCTTCACTACATTTTTTCCTACTCTTTCACTATGTCCCATTTTTCCTAGCACTCTTCCATCTGGACTTGTTATTCCTTCTATAGCATAGCAAGACCCATTAGGATTGAATTTTATATCATAGGTTGGATTACCTTTAAAGTCTACATATTGAGTAGCAACTTGATTATTTTCAAATAACTTTTTAATGTTTTCCTCATTTGCATAAAATCTTCCTTCACCATGTGAAACAGGTATGCTGTGAATTTCTCCTACATTCATTGAGCTAAACCATGGAGAAGAATTAGAAACTATCTTAGTGTTAACCATACAAGATATATGTCTTCCTATAGCGTTATAAGTCAATGTTGGACTATCTTCTTTAATATCTACAATTTCTCCATAAGTAACAAGTCCTAACTTAATAAGTGCTTGGAAGCCGTTACATATGCCTAACATTAATCCATCTCTATTTTTAATTAAATTCATAACTTCATATTTAATTTTTTCATTTCTAAATATTGTAGCTATAAATTTTCCAGATCCATCTGGTTCATCTCCAGCACTAAATCCTCCTGGTAGCATAATTATTTGGGATTTTGAAATCTGCTTTGCCAGTTCATCTATAGAATTTTCTATATGTGTTGGAGTTAAATTGTTAAATACTAGAGTATTTACTTCTGCCCCAGCCTTTACAAAGGCTCTTTCACAATCATATTCACAGTTTGTTCCAGGAAATATAGGTATTAATACTTTAGGTTTTGATACCTTTATTACTGGAGTTTTAACTGAATTTTTTATTTTTGAATCATAATTTTTTATTTTCATATCTTTAAATTTGTCATCTGAATAATTTGTTGGGAATATATCTTCTAATTCATTATTAAAATCCTTTTCAAGTTCTTCTAATAAAAAATTCTCTCCATTAATATTGATTTCATATTCCTCTAAAGTCTCTCCTAATATGCTGTATTGCACATCTTTTAATTCTTCTTCAATGTTTACATTGCTTTTTAATTCTAAAATGATACTTCCGTATTTTGGTTCAATTAATTCTTCTAGTGAAATATCACTAAATTTAAATCCTATGCTATTTCCAAAGCACATTTTACTTATAGCTTCAATTATTCCACCAGATTTTACAGTGTGAGATGCAAGTACCTTATCTTCATTTATTAAAGAATGAACTAATTCATAATTTTTCTTCAAACTACTAAAATCTATAATTTCTCTCTTATCTCTTATTGAATTTATAACTACTACTTTACTCTTTGAAGCTTTAAACTCTTGTGAAACTACCTTATTTACATCTACAGTACAAACTCCAAAGGATATAATTGTAGGTGGCACATTTAAATCTTTAAAAGTACCAGACATACTATCTTTACCACCTATAGCTGGTATTTTAAATTTATCTTCAGCATATAATGCACCTAATAATGCTGAAAAAGGTTTTCCCCACTTCTTTTTATCTGTACCTAATTTTTCAAAATACTCCTGAAGAGATAATCTAATCTTTTTATAGTCTCCTCCTAGTGCAACGATTTTTGTAACACTTTCTACTACAGCATATAGTCCTCCATGGAAAGGACTCCATTCTGATATATAAGGATTAAAACCATATGACATTATAGTTCCTGTTGAAGTTTCACCTTCTAAAACAGGTACCTTTGAAACCATAGCTTCACTTGGTGTACTCTGATTTTTCCCTCCAAAAGGCATAAGTACTGTATTTCCCCCTATGGAACTATCAAACATTTCCACAAGTCCTTTTTGAGAGCATACATTTAAATCTTTTAATGTATTTTTAAAATAGTTTTTTGCATTTTTATATTTAATTTTAGTTTTATTAAAATAGTTTTTATCCTCTAGAGGCTCTTCCACTTCAATATCTGTATAATTTTCAGCCCCATTAGTATCTAAAAATCTTCTTGATAAGCTTACTATTTCTTTTCCTCTCCACTTCATAGTAACTCTCTTATCATCAGTAACTACTGCTACTACTACTGCCTCTAAATTTTCTTCTTCTGCATATTTAATGAACTGTTCTGCATGCTTTTTCTCAACCACTACTGCCATTCTTTCCTGAGACTCTGATATGGCAATTTCCGTTCCATCTAATCCCTCATATTTTTTAGTTACTAAATCTAAATTTATGTTTATTCCTTCTGCCAATTCTCCTATAGCAACTGAAACTCCTCCTGCTCCAAAATCATTACATTTTTTAATTAAAGTCGTAACTTCTTTTTTTCTAAACAATCTTTGAATTTTTCTCTCTGTAGGAGCATTTCCTTTTTGAACCTCTGCTCCGCAAACCTCCAGTGAAATTTCACTATGTTCTTTTGAGGAACCAGATGCTCCTCCTATTCCATCTCTTCCTGTTCTTCCTCCAAGTAAAATTATTACATCGCCGCTTTCTGGAGTTTTTCTTATTACATTTTCATAAGGTGCCGCAGCTATTACTGCTCCTACTTCCATTCTTTTAGCTACATAACCTTCATGATAAATTTCTGATACCTGACCAGTAGCAACACCTATTTGATTTCCATAGCTGCTATATCCTCTAGCTGCCTCTTTTGTTATTTTTCTTTGAGGTAATTTTCCTTTTAAAGTTTTCTCAATTGACGTTCTAGGATCTCCACTTCCAGTAACTCTCATGGCTTGATACACATAACTTCTTCCAGATAAAGGATCTCTTATTGCACCGCCTAAACATGTAGATGCTCCTCCAAAAGGCTCAATTTCTGTAGGATGATTGTGAGTTTCATTTTTAAACATTATTAAATATTTTTCTAATTTTCCATCTATCTCTACATCAACTACTATGCTGCAGGCATTAATTTCATCAGATAGATCTAAATCATCTAATTGTCCTGATGCTTTTAACTTTTTCATTCCTATTACAGCTATATCCATTAGTGTCATAGGCTTTTCTTTACCAATATATAATTCTTCTCTATATTTTTTATAGATATGAAATCCTTCTTTTACAGCCTCTGTATATTTTCCATCTTCAAAACAAACATCTTGTACAATAGTTTGAAAAGTTGTATGTCTACAGTGATCTGACCAATATGTGTCTATGACTTTTATTTCTGTAATTGTAGGATTTCTATGTTCTTCTTCTCTAAAATATTTTTGAATAAGTTTTAAATCCTTTATGTTCATTGCTAGGGAATTATCTCTTAAAAATTCCTTTAACTCTTCATCATCAAATTCAATAAATTTCTCTATTATTTGAACATTCTTTGGTTCTTCACTTTCCACTTCCACAGTTGTGCATTTTTCAATAGAAGCTTCTCTTGAATCCACAGTATTTATGTAATATTTTTTTATTTTTGCAAAATCTTCATCACTAATATTCCCATCTAAAGCTATTACTTTTGAACTTTTAACCTTAGGCATATCCTTTTGAGTAATTATCTGAATACATTGTGCTGCTGAATCTGCTCTTTGATCATATTGACCTGGTATATATTCTACTGAAAACATTCTTTTACACTGAATTTCTAAATTGCCATCATAAACATTATCTGTATTAGTTTCACTTAAAATATTTGTTTTTATTTCGTTATATTCCTCTTCGTTAATTCCATCTATGTCATATCTATTGATTACCCTAATTTCTTTTAAATTTTCTATTCCCAATAGCTGTTTAAATTCTTTTAACAGACCTTTGCTTTCCAAGTTAAAATTCGGTTTTTTCTCCACAAACACTGTAAAAATATCTTTTTTCATATTTTCCCCCTTGAGCAACCTGATATTATTACGAACTTTATTTTATTTTTTATAATAATCGTTCGACAATTATATTATAATATATTATTATTATTTTTTAAAGTACTTTTTTTATTTTTTTAATAAAAATATTCGTTAATATACAAACTATATTTTATATTTTTATAATATTATACGTTTTGCCTCCTTTTAATATGTCTTATTTTAGTATAGCTTCATTTATATACCATTACCAATGATAAAATCATGTATATTCTCCATTAGAGACAAATTATATTTGAAATTTAATAAAATAAGTTTTTAATCAATTAACTTTAAAGTTTAGAGGAATTTTTATGATTTTATAGAATATTTATAAGAATATAGATACTTTTTGCAAAAACATTTACACTTACAGTGATAATTTGAAGAAAAAAATTGTGTAGCTAAAGTTTTTAAAAATAAGTTATGTAAATTTATTTGATGATTAATATACGTTCCTATAAAAACATAACGATAATTGAATAGCATTATAATTTAAAGGAGGAATTCTAATGAAAGGAAAAAATTTGGTTATAGCAGTATTAGTTATTATTTTAATACCAGTTATAGGTTACGCTATTAACTTAAATATGAAATATTCAAAACAACTTTCTGAAATTAAAGAGGAAAATGTAAAGTTAACTACTGAAGTATCTTCTCTAAATTCAAAAAATACAACTTTAAATAAAGAAGTATCTTCTCTGAAAGAACAACTTAATAAAAATAGTAATTCAAAACCTAATAAAACCCCAGAAACTTCTGAAGGTGAAAGCAGTTTAAATGGTGGAGATAATTATAATAATCTTTATGCCCTATACACTGCTAACATTGACAGTTATGAAAAAGAATTATTATGTTATATTCCAATCAATAGTGGTACACTAACAGAGAAACTAGATATATTAGCTAAAAATCTATCTAAAGTTGAATTTAATTCTTTACCAATAGAAGTAATAAAAATAGAAGAAAAAGATAATAAAAAAATAGCTGTAATAAATCTTAAAGAATCTGAAATCAATGCAGGAATTAATGAAGCTATTGACTTTAAAGGTCCAAGCTGGTCAAAAAATTATTTTCAAGGCACAGCTGGTGGCACTATTACATCTACTTCATTGATTGAAAGTTTTTTACAACGTTCATATCCTGGTGATTGGATTGATGGAGTTAGGTTCTTATACGAAAATAAAGAAATAAATTTTCAACATGTATCAAAACTATCTGAAACAAATTATAAATAATAATATAAAAAAAGCGTGAATAAATCACGCTTTTTTGCAGTTGAAATTATTTTTAAACAAAATAATTTCTCTGAACAGATTTTTTCACTAGCAATGAATTATCAGTTATGTGGTAAGCACTGTTCGTCGCTACCAAATCAATTGTAAATTTTGCATTGTGAATTTGTTAATGCTAATAGCAATACCTATAAATCTTAACTATTTTCACTGATAAATCAAATTTAAAAATGATAGATCTACATAGGAGGTATTTATGGAAAATCATAATATTAAACTTTTTGATCAAATCTCATCTCAATGGAGAAAAAATATACCTAAAAAAAACTATATTATTGCTAAGGAAATTATTGAAAGTTTACATATCACAAAAGACCAATCCATTCTGGATGTTGGATGCGGTACAGGTATTTTATATCCTATAATAAAAGATACCAATATTTCAAAATATATAGCTGTTGATATATCTGAAAAAATGATAAAGGAATTTTTGCAATTTTATCCTAATGCTGATGTACGCTTAATGAACTTTGAAAATAAAATTAAATTTGAAGAGACTTTTGATTATATAATAATCTTTAATTCTATCCCTCACTTTTATGATTTAAATTCTGTATTTGAAAATGCGTATAATAACTTAAAACCTCATGGTAAATTTATTATTGCTCACTGTAGAACTAGAGAAGATTTAAAAGAACATCATAAACTAATTGGATATACTTCTATTGATCCTATTCCTAAAGATGATACTTTAAATAAACTTTGTAATAAATATAATTTTAAAGAAATGAAAATACATGATATAAATTATTTTTATTTTTGTTGCAAAAAATAATTGAGGCAAACTATGTTAAAGATTCTTTTAAAACTATGTAAAATTTAAAGTTTATGGTAATCATCGCTGAATATAGTAATAAGTAGTTATTTAAAACATAAAAAAGAAGGACTTTTGAATTTCTTAATACTAGGGATTCCCCCTTCTAAAAAAAATTATTTTATGC
>NZ_JACSQB010000163.1 GCF_014836835.1 Clostridium faecium
GTAATTATACTATACATAGTCATAATTAGTACATTCTTAAATGATCATTTTCTTACATTTCTATATTATCATTTATAGTTAATTGATTACTCATTATGTAATCCCCCTATCTTATTAAAGCATAAATTTGCTCCCTTAATCACAAAAACTCGATTTGTATTTCATTAGCGTATCTTCAACCTCATGCCAGATAGTTACCGTTTCACCGTCATCCTCAAATACTTTACCGTGACTTTTAGGTCCATCCAACTTCATCTGTGAGTAATTATTCTTAAAAGTTGGCACGTACAGTTCCGGGTTGTTTTCTTCACTGCATAAGCGTTCCATCATATCTATGGTAGCACGACCTGTGGCGGCAACCGCCTTAAAATAAGCACGGATGATCTTGTGGTTATATTGATTCGACTTTATAGCCCATACTGGGATTCGTTGATTTGCTTTTCCGTAAAAATCCCTGTTTGTATCTTCATTCTGTCTTGCTATTGTTTTTGGGTTATAGGCTTGTGATGCTTTTTCAAAGGTTTTTGCAATATACCAACGCATACAGCTTTCCACTGCAACATCTTGTATTTCATTTGTTAAATTCAATGCGATGCAGAATTTCTCATACACATCTGCATCCACTGTAAAGGTCACGCTCTTATTCACCGTCTACACCTCCACTATTTACTCTATTACAAATTATACCACTAATTTGTAAATACTAATAAACTAATTTGTATTGACTCATTAAAAAACACCCTGCATTTCAGCAAGGTGTTAGATTCTAATAACTATTTCTATTCAATTTTCAATGTCTATACTAATGCCTGACTTAAATTCCACTTCAACCCTGCCATCGTGAATCGTAACTTTTTCAATAAGCCTCCTTACTAACTGTTCATCATATTCCTCTAACTCGCAGGATTGCTCATTAAAGAAATCAGTCATTTCAGCTATTCGTTGCCTTTTCCCTTCTCGCTCTGCATTCTCTACAAGTGCATTTTGCTTTAACTCCCGAAGTCGATAAATTTCATCAGCCACATCTTCATAGTCATTCTTGGATTTTGCTTGTATAAGGAGCTGTTGTTGTAACTCTTCCAATTTTCTATCAATATCATCGGTGGCATTATCATTTTTTTCATTAAGTACGGTAGCTATGTTTTTCTGCAAGGTTGAGAGGAAAGGCTCTTTGTTAGCCAAAAGTTCGTTAATAGCCCTGACCACTGCTGTCTGTAATGTTTCCTCATTTATGGTAGGGGCAGTGCATTCAGATCCTTTTTCCTCTAAACGGCTGACGCATCTCCAAACAATAGACTTGTAACCTCGGTTATTCCAGTGTACTCGTCGGTAAATATCACCGCACTGTTTGAAACCGCGAATTTTCACGCGTTACCCCACGCCCGTTTCCGGGGCAAAAAGTGGTGGAGATTTAGACCCCCCTACCCCAGAAACTGCAGAAAATCTCAAAAGTTAAGCTAATCTTAGGATTTCGTGAGATTTTTTGCATCTATATAAAACCGTTAATCGGCATAGTTTTCAAATTTGAGTATTAACCCTTTTCTAGAAAAGAGGTGAGTATTTTAATTTATCTGTCGGTCAAGCGAATGATCTGACAATTGGCTGTTATTCTATCTAACAGAGTCTGACAAAGATGTTTGTCTTCCACTACATCTAACCATGTAGATATTTCTCGATTGGTAATAAAAATGATACTTCTTGTTTCATTAAGAAAAGTAACTGCTCGATAAAAAGCCTGCAACTCTGACCTGGTTGGTTCTAGATAAAAAACATCATCAATAATAATCAAGTCGCACTCCCGCATATATGAGAAGGTTGCTCCTGCTTTTGGGTTTATATCTTTGTTCTCTACAATAGATACAAAAGTATCAATGGATGCATAGTAAGTTTTATGTCCATTACCGATCGCTGTTTCTCCAAGATGAACTGCAAGACTAGTTTTGCCTGTCCCGCATTTACCAAGCAGAATAACGTTTTGTTCTTCATTAAGCCATGTCAGATGGGATAATTGTTTAATTTGCCATTCCAAACCTTTGTTTAAATTCGATAATTCAAATACCTTGTTGGGAAGTTTGCTTGCCCTTCTTAGCTTGATCTGTTTTTGTCTGGCTCGTATCTCTAGTTCTTTTTGTAATATCATCTGAAGATAATCTAGATTGGACAGTTTCTCATCATTCAAATCAATATATCCCCTGGAAATATTCCATAGATTTAGCTTCTTAGCCAACTCGCGGATTTCAGTTATATCAGCCATCGATTTCCCTCCTTATCTCCTTGCTACGTGTCAGATGGTTGAAATACTGCTGATTTGGTAAGAACTTCTTCGCTATCTGCTCACCATGCTTATACATCATGTAGGCCAAAAGTTCATAGGCATTGCAGCGTTCAGTTTCAATGCAATATCTTACCCCATCAAGCATTTGCTCCATCGAATAAAACTTCGTCATGCGATTTAAGCGAATGCAATGGCTATTAAAATATTTTGGTTGTTCCTGTTCCATCCGCTGTATAAATTCCTGAGCGATTTCATGCTCTGCAAAATATTGTTTTATAAGAGCATGAGAGACCCTGTTTCTGTTATTATTTCCTTCAGGTTTGAATATCTGTCCAGTACCTTCTGTTACTGGATACTTAGCTAATAATTCATTAGTATCAGTATCATAAAATAGAAGTATTTCACCATCATCCTCTATACGTATGCGTTGATGTGCATCCATCACACCGACATCAATCTGATAACGATTCCCTTTATAGCTGACCACTCCATTGGAATCAAAGGATGCTACAGTACTTGATACCTCTGAATATGGTTTAACATGAAAAAGCTGTTTTTGTTCTTCAATAAACATTTCTCGTGGCACTTTTCTAGTCACAGTATGAACTCTCCCGTTGCCTTCTCTATCCAACCATGCAAGAGCTGCACTGTTAAGACTGTCAATTCCGGTATATACCCTCCCCTCCAGAAAACTTTGCTTAACATATCCAATGACCTCTTCTACCTTACCTTTACTCTGAGGATCTCTTGGCCTGCATAATGAAACACTGTAGCCGATACGCTTTACATATTCTTCAAAGGCCGGTACAAATATAATATTACCTAGATTTTCGCTAACCACATAGACCCTATCAAGATCATATAGAATTGTCTGTGGTCTTCCTCCAAAATATTGAAATGTATAGTTATGAGCTTTAATGGCTGTTTCGGTCGTGAAGGGATCCGGTGAAAAGCAAACAAATTTCATTCTGCTATAACTCAAAACCATACAAAAGAAATATACCCTTACAATTCTTCCATACATATCTTTAAGTTTATATTGACCAAAATCAGCCTGAGCTTCATATCCTGGTGGCGAGACTTCACGTGGCGAGATTTTCCGCTTACTGGTATGCTGATACCCATGCTGTTCCCTTAAAGCTTTCATGTAGCGATAGAAAGTAGCTCGTTTAACTTGTAAATCAGGAAAGGCTTCAATTAATTTAAGATAAATATTGGTATCTCGGATTTGTGGGCATATTTTCAACTGTTCCAGTATGTACTGACGGTAGTTATCCATGTGGTACCTTTCCTTTTCAGCTTCCCTAGCATAATCCTCTTTACTCATATTCCAGTATTTACTGACAGAAGTATAGGTGATCCCCAGCGCTTTAGCAGTTTTGGTCTGGGCAAGTCCAAGTGCTTTGTATTCCTGGATTTTTTGATATTGCTCGATACCGATCATTTTGATTTCCTCCTCTGGTTGTATTGAGTTTTTTATAACATCTACAATTTAACCTACCGCAAGCATAAGCACCACCTCCTTTATGAGAATGCATTGTTGATTATTTACATAAATTCAAAAACACCCAATAAGGGTGTTTTAAATTATAAATTTAATATTAGTTAGACATCTTTTCTTCTACTATACGATGATATACAAAAATTATATAGAATCCAATGCACTTCCATAACAATTAATATCAATCGCAGGTGTAGTACCCAAACTTTGTAGCTCTATTAATAATTTTAGAAAGAAGAAAATCAATGATTCTTCCTCTGTGCTTTTCATCAAAACATCATTTTTATAATCTGCCAAGAATGAACCTTCTGCTAAGATACATCCAATATCTAGTTTACTTTCATCATCTAAGCTATATATAGCTTCTTCAAAGCTTTTCCCTAGAGGCGGATTCCAAACACTTGATAACGTTAATATTCCCGAAAGAATCTTATTGTGTGGCTTTGGAGCATAATATCCACCGGCATGCGGGATTGCTGTTGATGTCCTTTTTAAAGAGCGTACACTTTTTGTTTTATCACCAGCATAGATGATATTTTCTTTATTAATTTCTTGCTTAACTTCAAATATAGCATAAACGCTCTCGGCAGGAATATAATAAGCATTATCCTGATTGAATACAAAGGGTGAATATTGTTGGTCGTAAATAACTACATCAATTTGATCACTCATATTTCCGTCGCAATCAATTATAAAAGCTTTATCTACGCTATATCTTTTCGGCAAATAAGCTTTTAGCCATTCAATCCAATTTAATTCGGATGAATCACCTTTTATGCCAGGATGCTGTATGTGTTGCCTATTGGTCGACAGCTTAGCACACATCTGGGTCTGTAAAGAATAGAAAAGACTTTTAATATCAATTTGTCCCATATCACTACCCCCTGTTTACCAAATAATCTTCTCCCAGTACTCTTCATTTCTACTCTCTTTAGCTTTCTTAGCTATATCCTCTTTTTCATATTTATACAAATCATCTGATATTACATTGTTTGTATTAGCAGGATCTTTGATAATTTTATCAACAAAATTATCTTTAAGGTAATCCAAGGTTGATAAGAAGTTTGCAGCTGGCTGATTCTTATTTTTATATCTCAAAGCTTCTATTGTCACTAACTCCAAGTAAATAGAGGGAAAATCTAAATTGTGCAACTTTCTCCATATTTTTAATAGGATGATTTCCTCAAGCCTTCCAGAGTTTTTTACTATCGATATATGCTTGTGTATGTTGGTTTGTGTCCAAGTATTTTTCTTGTTCCTATATAAACTATGGTCATTTGTATTACCAACATGCTTCTTCCCAGGAACCAGGTCAATACTATGCCCACTGTAATTTATTCCTATAGAAACATTTTGTTTTCTACAATTAATACCCTTACTGCTAATATAACTAAATAGAGAATCATAGATCTCCTTTAAAGTATTATTAGTAGTTGATTTTAGCGAAATAAATAAATCTAAATCCGAACTGATATTTATAGCAGTTCCTTTTGCTCTTGATCCAGATATTTGAATATCATTAAGGCAATCACCTGCCCATTCTTTTATCATATTTATTAAAGGATTGACTACAAAACACTGTGTCAGAGCATCAACTTCATTAGGTACTTTATACTTAGCAATAATCCTTCTAACATATTCATCAGAAGTCATCATTTCACCCCTTTTAATCTTAAAGTTCAACTTTATTCGTACATTCAATATGTAACGATGAAATTTATCAATCCATCTGAGTAATCTCTTGTCAGCTTAGGATAAATTTTTATCAAATAGATGATTCAGGTTTTTATACCAATTCTTATTATGGACTATACGAGTCTCTTGTAAATCATTATTTAGTATCTCAGCTTTTGTTAGCTGTGAAATGCTTTCCCAATCATTTCTTAAAACATAAGTAGCATTATTCACTTTTACACTCTCCAAAATGTACATGTTCAAATCTTCAAAACCGTGAACAATATAACCACCAAAGCCTCCTGTGCCAATAGCAGTAAAATCAGGTGAATACTCATTAATGGTTTCTATTCTCTTTTCAATAACAGCTCTATTTGTACCTATTGCTCTCTTAAAATAAGGTTCCAATCTTTCCTTTTGTTTCTCCCATGGGAATTTCCCCTTGGGTAATAGCTCCCAATTGAGTCTTATAACTTTTGGTGGTAGTATTGGATTATTAGTAGAGTCAAAAATTTCACATTCCCCGAATATTTCTAGAATAACATTGACAGCCGAAATAATTTCATTTCTTTTTGTTTCATCCATAACAAATACAGGAGATACAAGATTTTTAGACTTTCCATTGCTAACAATTGTAAATTCAATACCAGTTGGAGGTATGACCTGTCTCTGAAATCTTTCATATGAAATCGATGTAGATTCAGTTACTTCTCTTGTTTCTCCTCTACCTGCCCACTGTTTATATGTCCATTCAATCATTCTTGAATGCTGCTCCTTGGGTTTATCTCTTAATAATATATAATCCCCCTCGGCATTTCTCCTCGTAGCTGGTCCAATTATGTCGGGTAGAATTGTTTCTCCTATTTTCAATTCGTTTGTGAAACCAATCTCCTTCATTTCTTTAATTCTTTTTTCTACATCCACTACTCCGACTCTAAAACGTGAACCTGTTTCTAATACTTTTAACTTAGATAAGTTTCTTATCCTTTTTTGTTTAATAATCATCTTATACACCCTTTCATTTTATTGTGAATTGTTTAATTCAACATTTCCTCAAACTCACCATTTGATAATACGAATTCGCAAGCCAAGTAATTATTGATTTCTTCACCTACAATATGATAAGATGATTATGAATTAAGATAGGCTATGCTTATCAGTCCCATAGTTGCTACCAACATCTATGGGGCTTTTTTCGTATTATAAATTTTGGTAATGCTATAACATTCGTTACTATAACTCTCTTACAACTTCATCATCCAATATTTTTTTTCGTTGCTTCCAATCTGGCATCAAAGATGTCATAAAATCATAGAAATTTGAATCATGGTTCCTATACTTGAAATGAATTAATTCATGAAGAACAACATAATCAATACATAGCTTAGGTGCTTTTATCAATTCACTATTAAGTAGTATAAGTTGTTTTTCAGGGATACATGAACCCCATCTAGCTTTCATTTTCCTTATTTGGATTACTGGTTTGTCAATACCGTACTTTTCTAAATATTGATACATTCTTTGGAGGCTTTCATTGAATTTTTCATGTGCTTTTTCTCTATACCAATTATTAATCAATTTTTCTTTTCTGGTGTAGTTATGCTTATCATTCACAGATAGATAGAGATAGCCTCTATAGTATTTAACACCTTCAATTTTATCGCTTTCTTCGACTTTTAGGCGATATTGCTTACCCAGATACTTAAATGTTTCACCGCTCAAATATTCTTTATCTGCAATATGTTCTGACTGAACATCTTTGAAGTAACCTACATTTGTTATAATCCAATGAGCCTTAGATTTTACAAAACTAAGGATATATTCAATAGGAACTTTATCGCTGGCTGAAACAATAATACTCATATCTGGCCTGACACTCAAATTTATATTTTTTACATTTTTCCGTTGCAAATCAAATTCTATAATTTTTCCTCTATAGGTGATTTTGTGTTTTTCCATAGTCACCGCCTAGTACCTTCTTAGGGCCACAGTTTTAATATTTTCAATCATTGTATCTATCTGATCAAAGGTCATTTTAGGAAAATGCTTTTTCTTGACTAGATACAAAAGTTCATCTATCTCCTGAGAAATTTTCTTATGAACATCTGGATTATCGTGCCAATCCACCTTACAATGCCTTTCAATAATCACGTCAACTTCCATTGCAATATCGGCTAAAATACCTTCATAGTTGTAGATAGGGCCATCTTCTGCCACTAACTCTGTAACTCCTGCTTCATAATACCTTTCATCTTCAAGCACTTCTTTAACCACACCATAAAAGGCTTGAGCATGGATATTATGTTTGATTTTCTCTGGGTAAGTTGTACCTGAATACCCCTTTCTAAAATCATTCATAACATTTCGCATTTTTTCTAGGTATTCTAATTCAGAGATTCTTTTCTCCTTATACTGCTCTATGATTTCTTCAATACGTTCGGAGAATTTCTTATAATAAGCTGGATTCTCATCCCACTTTTCACTGATGCGTTTTGTCATTCTTGTACGAATTGCATCTGCTTTAGCTCTTGGCGAACCCAAACGCATCAACTCATCTTCGAACTCTTTTTCATTCAGGATATCCACTGGTGCCGTTATCTGAATGATATCTTCCGCAGCAATATAGGTATCCATCAGATTTCTCATCTTAGCCTCATACTCTTTATGATCAATGGTGTCAGAATATCTAAGCTTTACAGAAGCTCTAAGTTCTTGATAAAACTTAAACTCACGTTTATAAAGCTTGATATCATCTTCACCTATGGCATTATAGACATGCTCTGACTCAAGAGCTATACCTAAGTATTTTCCGAAGTTACTTAACTGATTATAGAAGTCATTTCGAAGGGCTTCATCACCTAGCAACAGTTCGTACTCTTCCTTATCCTGTTTGTTTTTGATTCCTTTGAATATGGCCACAACATTTGAATAGGATTCTCTTAGTTTTCCTACTATACTAATGACATCAACTAGTGCACCTTCAAGATCTTTTCCATCAAAGTTTTCAAGACCCGCACCTGAATAGGTTCTCATAGCTGAATCCAGTTCTTGAATAAGTCCTCTATAATCTACTATTAACCCAAAATCCTTTCCTTCATAGAGCCTGTTCACACGTGCTATAGCCTGCAACAAAGTATGCTCTTTCATCGGTTTATCAACATAGAGAATAGATGCCCTAGGAGCGTCAAAACCAGTTAAAAGCTTATCGACTACAATCAAAATTTCTAATTCATCACCATCAATAAATTCACTCTTGATGTGGTCTTCATATTTTTGTGGATCACTGTAGGCTTCCATCATCTTATTCCAAAATTTGAGAACACGATCTTTTGGTTCTTCATCAACCTCGTCATACCCTTCCCGTTGATCTGGCGGTGAAATAACAATAGCTGTTTTTAAATCTCCATATTCATCAAAGGACTCTTTGTAACGAATGGCATCAAATTTTGATGCTGTGGCTAGCATTGCTTTTGCAAAGGTATCTTTATAAAATTTTGTATAATGTACGTAGATATCATCTGCAATCAAACGAATACGCTGTTCTGATGAAGCAATTGCTTCAAATTTACTCCACTTCTTTTTAAGTTCTTCTGCTTGCTTCTCAGCCAAATTCCTCGTAATCATTTCAATACGCTTATCAATAGCATTCCGATTTACTGTCTGTTCAACAAGTCTTCCTTCGTAGAGCAGTGGCACAATGGCACCATCTTCAACACCATCTTTAATAGTGTACTTGTGAATCATACGTCCACCGAACTTCTTCATGGTACTCTTATCTTTTTTCATCAAAGGTGTACCTGTAAACCCTAAATAACAGGCATTCGGGAATACTTTCTTCATTTTGATATTTAGTTCTCCATATTGGGTCCTATGAGATTCATCAATTAATACAAATATATTTTTTGACTTTACAGGTTTCTGATGCTTTGAAGCAGTATCAAACTTATGTACCAAAGATGTAATAATATCTGCTCCGTTATTGTTAATCAGCTCTACAAGATGCCTCCCGCTTATGGCTCTTTCGGCTCTCAGTCTCGAATGATTAAAGGTTTGATGTATCTGGCTATCTAGTTCGATTCGGTCTGTAATGACCAACACCTGGGGATGAATATCAGCAAACTGAGATAAAATGTACCTTGAAAGCATCACCATAGTTAGGGACTTACCTGAACCTTGAGTATGCCAAATAACACCTGATTGGCGGTTACCATTCCTATCGGTTTCTACAATGGTTCTAATGATTTCTTTGATAGCGAAATACTGTTGGTATCTTGCTATCTTTTTTATATTTTTATCATACAATGTGAAAAAACGTATAATTTCTATAACTCTTTTTGGATGAAACAGGGAAATAATATTTTTATCCTGCACCGTTGGTATTCTACAAGTAACAGTCTCTGCTAGTGTTTCTTCAAACCACTTATACTCAATAGACTCCTTATCTTCTTTCCATAATGACCAAAACTTTTTAGGTGTTCCAGTAGTGGCATACTGGGTTTCATTCTTGTTTGTAACCATGACAATCTGAACAAATTTGAATAGCTGTGGAATATATTCTTTTCCCTGATTTCTAAGCATTTGGCTAATTCCCTGAGAGATAGAGATACTTGCTTTCTTACATTCAATCACCCCAAATGGAATGCCGTTAATAAAAGTAACAATGTCAGGACGTACAGTACCTTGTCCATCCTCTCGTTCCACCGAAAATTCTTCCACCACATGGAAAACATTGTTCTCAGGATTTTCCCAATCAATATAGTTCAGATTAAAGGACTTCGTACCATCCATTTCAGAAAGACTTTCTGGATAGCTCCGGCCTAAAATTAATGAGTCATAAATCTTCTCATTGGTTTTAATTAAACCATCTGTTAACGCTTCTTCAATATCAAGTATTGCCTGCTGAATATTCTTTTCTGAAAACTTATATGTGCAACCCTTAAAATCAAAGCTATTAATGGCTGTTAATCGTTCGTACAAAATATCTTTAAGAACAACATTATACAGATTCCCTCGCATCTGCTCTGCTTTTTCGGGCGAAATGATGGTATATCCTATTTTATTTAATACCTCCAAAGCAGGGATTTGAGATATGTTCATTTCATCGTATGCTTCCGCTCTACGCACAGTATCACCTCTTTTCATTTTCTTGGGTATTCACTCTTATTATGCCTGTTAATAGAAGTTGCATTAAGCCTTTCTTTTGTTGCTTTAGACTTTCTAGTTCTTTTTCTAATAAATCTATTTCATTATCGGCTGTTTTAAGAACTTCTCCAATTTTTTTCTGCTCCTCTAATGATTTAGGAATACGTAAAACCAGATTTTTCATAGTTGTTTCAGATATTTCCTTTTGTCCTGTACCACCTATCATATGTCCGACCCTTTTATAAAAGTCAACATTTGAAATATAGTAAAATAAAAACATTAAATCACCTTTAATTGTTGTTAAACTACTTATTGCATTTGATGCAATGTAATTATTCATATTACTTGGTACAATTCCTATTCCACCGTTATGATAATTCTGGCGTCCAATTAATATTTCATTTGGTTCTCTCAAATAATATGGCCTACCATTCTTTGTGTCATTTGGATATTTTTCAGTTGCTTCAATACCTTTTAAATGGAGTTTTACAGTTAGCAACTTATAATTCTGCGGCTCACTAACACGTTCTTTATTTAAAAACTTGAATACCTTGCCAAACTTCACTTCTTCCCATGCATCATTAAATCCAGTAAATCTCACATTTCCAGTAAGTAATTTTTGCATCAGCCCCGCCTTTTGTTTTTTCTTTTCATCGATTAGCTTTTCTTTCAATTCGATAGCTTTGTCCCACGTTGAAAGAATTTCAATAATTCTATTTTGCTCAAATATTGGAGGGAAGCTAAAACTATACTCCAAAAGCACACTATAATGAAGTCTCCTTTTTTCAATTAATGATCCTTCTGCATAATTGTTATAAAAGTGTAACATTCTAAATGACTGTAAAAAATATTCGATAAATCTGGGATTATAACCGTTTTTTATATAGAACGTATTATAATATGCTGAAACAGATACTGGATATCTTAACTTATGCAATGCTACAGCACCAAATCTAATATTCATTGGATTATAAACAAAATCATTTTCATATACTACTTTATAATTATCACCATCTTTAGTTACCAAATACTGTCTTTCGTATCTGTCAGTTTTTTCTACAACCCCTTTTTCAATTGTTAAACTAAATAATGGGTAAGTATCTTGATCCGTTGTATACTCTTTTCTTTCTTCCAAAATATCTTTCATCTTAGTTTTTTCCCAATCAGATGGTATAATCCAGAAATCATCTTTTATAAAACCTTTAGGAGTATCTCCACGTAATATCATTTGATAGTTTGTTAAATAATCTCTCACGCTATTTCCCCCTTAAAAACCAAGTTCGTGAAGATACTTAGCTAACTGTGCTTCCACTTCAGCTAATTCTTCCTTGATGTCTGCTATGCTCTTGGCAACCTTTTCTATATCCACTAATTCTTCTTCTTCAAAAGTATCAACATACCTTGGTATGTTAAGGTTATAATCGTTCTCTTTTACTTCATCTATTGATGCTACATATGCAAACTTTTCAATATTTTCATATTTTTCGTAAGCGTCAATAATACGCTGAATATCTTCTTCGCGTAGTTTGTTCTGATTTTTACCTTTATCATAGTACTCATCACCAGATGCATCTATAAATAAAATATCTTTTCTATCCCTGTTCTGCTTAAACACTAAGATACATGCAGGAATACCAGTACCGTAGAATAGATTTGCAGGAAGTCCAATCACAGCATCTAAAAGATTCATATCGATAATTTTCTTCCTAATCTTTCCTTCACTAGCTCCTCTAAATAATACACCATGTGGCAATACGACACCCATCCTTCCACCTTCCGCTAATGAATGAAGCATATGAAGAACGAACGCATAATCTCCTTTTGATTTTGGTGGTACTCCCCAAGAAAAGCGATTATATGGATCTAGTGATGCTTCCATATTGAAATTCTTATCATTACCCTCCCCTGCAAAGCCTGACGCCCATTTATCAAGGGAGAAGGGAGGATTTGCTACAACAACTTGAAATTTCATCAACTTATCGTTTTCTAAATGCTTCGGATTAGCTAATGTATCACCCCATTCGATTTTCGCATCATCAATATTATGCAAGAACATATTCATACGACAAAGTGAATGCGTTTGACCGTTTCTTTCTTGTCCATAGATTTGAGCTTTCCCATTAGGAACTTTATTAAATGCTTTAATCAATAATGATCCAGAGCCACAAGTAGGGTCATAGATTCTATCATTTTCTTGAGGCTTTACTAATCTTGCTAAAAGCTCTGAAACCTCAGCCGGGGTAAAGAACTCTCCACCCTTTTTTCCAGCATCTGAAGCAAAATGTCCTATCAAATATTCATAGGCGTTTCCTATAATATCATCACCTTTGAGCCTTGATGGTCTAAGGTCAAGGTCTTTAAAGTCCTCAAGTAAATTTTTCAGCATTGTATTTCGCTCTTTTGTACTACCAAGAACAGCTTCTGAATTAAAGTCTATATTTTTAAACACACCTCTTAACTTTGTCTTGTTCTCTTCTTCCACTTGCTCTAAGGCTATATTAATGATTTCACCAATGTTTGGCTGGTTTCTTTTATCATAAATATAATCAAATGTAGATCTTTCATTCAAAACAAATCTCTCATAACGCATTTGTCTTTCAACCATTTCTACATCATTATTATACTTTTCCATCATTTCTTGCCTACGTTCTTTATATATATCACTAACGTACTTTATAAAGAGCATAACTAAAATGTAGTCCTTATAGATAGCTGAATCTATTTTACCTCTAAATGTATCACACGCTCTCCATAGTGTTCCATTTATTTCTTCCTGAGTTAGCACTTTAATCTCCATGATTTAAACCTCCAGTAATCATATTATCAAATATGATTTGATTTCTTTTATTGTTTTCTTTAATTAATAATTGAAGTAATCTTTTTTCTCTCATCAGCAATTCATTAAGAGTCACAGCTTGTTCCTGTATACTCATATCCGGTATCATAATCTCAAATTCCTTGAAAGCAGATGTTTTAAGTATTTGAATTGCTGAACCTCTTGCTTCTTTAATATATTGCTTCTTCATTTTATTGCTATTGAGATACAAGCTTAAATAAGATGGTAAAATATCATTACAATTAACTCTTATTGCTACGAAAAGAGATGGTATCAATATCCCTTCACTTTCTTCATCTATTGTAATTGATGTAAAAGGCATACTGAGTCGAACAACAATATCACCTTTTGAAGTAATATATTTACTTTCAATTTCTTCACTTGCTTTAAAGGAATCAATTTCTTCTTTCACTAGAAAACCGTCTTCATCAAAGCTCTTTAAAGTAAGAATACGATATTGAATTGCATCCACATCACCTGGTCGAGCTTCTTTTCTTTTAATTACTTGACCTGTTGTAATACTCGATATATCTCCTAGTTTTACAATTTTAATAAACCACACCTCCTATGCTGTTATTTTTTAATTAGTACAATTATATTTTATATAAACATCCATCTCTTGTCAACACCTTTTTTGTACTATCTTAAAAATAACACTGTGTTTTCTAAAATGTTTTTACGTGTGATGACTTTTATTTTCAAAATACATATTCTTAGTCTTCTAATATTTCATAATAAAACTTATTTTATTTCATTCGCTTACTATTACATCCATCCTGTCTCCTCAACCCTACTAATTTATCTATTCTGTCCACTCAACCCTTCCTAATTTTAGACTCATTTTTACCACAAAAATATACCCTCGATATGTTTCCACGTACACATATCGAGGGCTTAGGTCGAGTAGACAGATTTAATATCATTTTATGAACCCCAGTATTTTCAATGCTTCCAGAGCTTTATTTCTTAGACATCAAGCAAATGGTCTCCACATGTGTTGTCTGTGGAAACATATCAACTGGCTGTACTTCTAGAGTTTTGTATCCTAGGTCATTTAGTATTCTTAAGTCTCTTGCAAGGGTTGCTGGGTCACAGGATACGTAGACTATTTTTTGTGGTGACATTTTAGCTATGGCCTCAAGTAGTGATTCTTCACAGCCTTTTCTTGGTGGGTCTACTACTACTACATCTGCTTTGATGCCGCTGTCTATTAGTTTTGGTATTTCCTTTTCTGCTTCTCCAACTATGAATTCTGCATTGGTTACTCTGTTTGCCTTGGCATTTTCTTTGGCGTTTTCTATTGCTTGTGTTACTATTTCTACACCGTAAACTTTTTTAGCTCTTTGAGAAAGGAATAGGGATATTGTTCCTGTTCCGCAGTAAGCATCGAATACTGTTTCATCTCCTGTAAGGTCTGCATATTCTAGAGCTTTTTCATATAGTACTTCTGTTTGTATTGAGTTTACTTGAAAGAAAGATAGTGGAGATATGTTAAATTTAAATTCACCTATAAAATCTGTTATGGTGTCTTTTCCATATAAAGTTTTTGATTTTTCCCCTAATATCACATTGGTTTTATTTTTATTTATATTTTGAATTATAGACGCTACTCCCTCTATATTTTCTGCCATAAGTTCTACAAATTCATCACTATGAGGTAGTTTTTCTCCATTAGTTACTAGAACTATCATTACCTCCCCTGTTTTAAAACCTTTTCTAATCATTATATGTCTTATAAGTCCACTATGTTTTTCTTCGTTATAGGTTTCTATATTGTATTTTTCTATCCATCTTTTAGTTAATTCTACTATTTTATCTGCTACTTCATCTTGTATATGGCATTTTTCCATATTTATTATGTCGTGACTTCTTGATGCATAAAAACCAACAACCACTTCACCATCTTTATTTCTTCCTACAGGTAATTGTACTTTATTTCTATAGTTATATGGATTTTTCATGCCTAAGGTATTATGTACTTTAATATTTTCAAGTTTTCCTATTCTTTTCATAACTTCTTTTACTCTTTCAGTTTTAAAATTCAACTGAGCCTCATAAGCTGTATGTTGAAGATTGCAGCCACCACATCTTTTATAAATAGAGCAAATAGGGTTTTCTCTTTCATCTGAAGGAGATATAATTTCTAAAAGTTTGCCTATTCCATAATTTTTATTTACTTTAATTAATTTTATTTTAACTACTTCTCCTTTAAGTGCACCATCTATAAATACAGTAAAGTTGTCTATTTTTCCTACCCCTTCACCCTGATGTCCATTACTTTCAATTTGAAGTATATATTCTTTGTTTTTTTCTACTGATGTATTATAATTTTTTAAGTTTGTCATTTTATCACCTTTCATTGATTTAATTAATTCACAATTCTCAATGCAAAATTCACAATTATAGATGAAATTTGTTTTTAGTCAAAATAATTTCTTTAATAGCTTTTTTTAATACCAATACAATTGATAGTTATTTTGCAAGCACTATTCACCGCTACAGAATGCATTTACCTCTCCCCTTGCACTCCAAGTTGAAAAATTATTACCGAAAAATACCATCAATTATGCATTGTGAATTGAATAAGGTTGTATTTCTATTTTCATTCTAATCTATCTATTTATTGTATCAGAAAGGAATAACTTCAACCACAAAATTATAAATATAGATAGTGTCAAGTAATTGTTGGAAAACAAGTTAAAAATATAAATCATCTATTTCTAGAAGTTCTCCCCTATTTTTTT
>NZ_JACSQB010000045.1 GCF_014836835.1 Clostridium faecium
ATCCAAATACTATGCATAAAATAGGCATAAAATAGGATCTTATTGTGTAAGAAATTCTGTATAAATCTATATTTAAATTTAAATAGTTAACAAGATCATTTATTATTAAGTTAAATATAGATATAAATCCAATAACTAAAAAAGCAGTTCCAATTACTTTAAGATTTAATTTGTTAAAAGAAATTTTAAAGTTTGATGGATTATCTAAAAGTATAAATTTATCTTCAATGTACTCACCATGATCCAATCTTGTTTTTACGTTAAAGGTATCGAAGAAAGTATAGAACCAAAATGGTATTAGTATTGCTGGAATTAGTATACTTAAATGCAAAAAATCACCTAATAACATAACAAATCCAAATCCTAATAATACTTCTAATCCTCTCTTTAAAAGTCCGTTATACATATAACCTGCACCAGGTATACATGCAAATATAAAGTTTAAGAAATTACTTCTTCTTTTATATATCATAATAATCCTCCTAAATAATTTTTATCCTAAGAAAAATAATACTTTTAATCTCATAAAAATTTCTGCTATTTTTGTAGATAATCCTAAAGAGTTTATTAAAAACATTAAAATTCCGCTAAATATAAGGCTGAAACCTTCTTTTTTCTTATAGAAAAAGTTTAAAAAGTTATTTTTAAATTTTACTTCAATAGGTTTATTGCTGTCTTCAAGTTTTTTTAATAAATTATTATTGTAATTATCGCTTATTGTAAAATCATCATCACAGCGTTTAAATAATTCATTTATATAGTCCCTTTGTTGCTCCATAGTACTACCTCTCCTTTTTCTAATTTTACTTTAAGCTTTTGCTTGGCTCTATATAGTCTACCTTCTACAGCCCTTTCAGAGATTCCTAAAATTTCCCCAATTTCTTTATAACTAAGACCAATATAATAGTAAAGTACAATAACATTTTTCAAATCTTCAGGAAGCTCTCTGATACATTGCCTTACGTAAGTTTTATCGTCTAAATTTAAACTATGTTCTTTATGAATATTAAAAAGTCCTCCTAGAAAACTCTTTATATTATTTTTCTTTTTGAAATTTAAACATATATTAATAGTTATTCTATACAAATAAGTTGATACCAAGCTATCTCCTCTAAAGTTATTTATATTTTTATAAAATGCTATAAAAACTTCTTGAGATAAATCTTCGGCTTCACCATAATCAGAGGTATAGGAGTAACATAGGGAAATAATTTTTTTCTTATACTTATCTACAAATACTATAAAGGAATCTTTATCCCCATCTCGTATTCTATCTATTAATTCTTTTTCCTCCAACATTAATCACTCCAAATTATTTAATTACTACACCTTCCTTTGTATCTACTTTTAAGCTATCAACATTAAAAGTGATTTCAAGGTTCTTAGGCACATACAAAACTCCAACCACATTATATACATCGTCAGTATTAGCATTTATTGTAATAACTCCTTTATCTATCTGAGATTTTAAAGTAGTATTTTCTTCGTTATTATGAAAATTTTTAAATACAACGCCATCAAATCTTACTACTTCATCGTTATTTTTTATAACTTGCAAATCTGCATTGCGTGCATTAAATATCAATTTTGTATTTTTGCCTTCAATAACAGTATTTGCATTTACACTTCTAGAATTAAAAGGTATGTCATTTATATTGATGAAATGTCTATATTCAGGAAAATTAGATTCTACATGCCATTTAACATTATAATATCCCTGAGCACATAAGAATAGAAAAATAACTAAAAAAATTCCTTTATTATATTTCATAGTACTAAAATTTTCATTTTTTCTACTTTCATATAATAGTTCTCCACCAAAACATATAAATAATACAGGCCAATAATTTATAAGATATTTTCCAATTTGAAAATTTAGCTGTAGTAATAAAATAATTATACCAAAAGCTATAAATCCTACTGCAACAGTGTTACTGCCAATTTTTTTCATAGTATCCCTCCTTATTATTTCTTTTATAAATACTTTAAAAATTGAGAATAGACAATTGCCTTTATTTTAAGAAATTCCCCTTTAGTGAATTTTCCCTGAATTTTTCACTTTTTATCATTAATCTTTAGTTTATGAAGGAATTAATCTTTTTTATAGAAGATTTATTTTCAAAGTAGTATGTTAAGACTTCACATTGTGTTCCTATAGGTGTTATCTGTCTCTATATATTTAGACAATTATAATTTATAAAAACCCATGAAAAAATTTATAGTGTAGAAATTTTTAATTATTATAACTAAATTCATAATTTGTAATCATATGATAATTACTTTTATATATATGATTTTTTATGCTATTAATTTTAAAATAACTTTGAGTACATAAAAATAAAATTATTATTAGAAAAATTCCTTTGTTATATTGGGTATTATGCAAATCATCTACATCTTCAATTTCATATAATAATTCACTGCCAAGACATATAAATAATATAGGCCAATAGTTTATGAGATGTTTTCCAATTTGAAAATCTAAATATATTAATAACATAATTATGAAAAAGGCTGCAAAGCCTAATGTAACTGTAGTATTGCCTAATTTTTTCATAATTCTCCTCCAATATTTATTTAGAAATATAATTATTTAATTAGTTTTTAATATAATCTTTAAGCTAGCTCATAAAAGATTTAAATATTTTACACTTAGTTAGACATAACTTTATTATAAAAACCCATGAAAAAAATTTAAAAAAAATAAAAATAATATTTTTTAAAGTTATAAACAAATATGTTTATTTATTGAATTATATGGTAACATTTTCATAATCATAATTTTGTAGTATAATATTAGGTATTATAGTATAAAAAATACATAATACCAACTTATTGTAAGAAATTTAATGAAAACATGGAGGCAATATGGAAAGTGAAAGAAAGCAATTATTTACATGTTTTATAATCCTATTAATAATATGTACACATCCTTTAACCAAAGCATATTCCTTAGATTTTGATTCTGACAATAAGAAAATACTCATAATTAACTCATATCACTTTGATGAATTTTGGGAAACAATGATTTTTTCAGGAATAAAAAATACATTAGATAAAGATTTCAAAAAAATAGAATATAATTTTGAATATTTAGATAGCAAGCAAAACAATATTGATGTAGAAGAAATTATGAAAAATTATTCTACAAAGTTTAAAGATAAGAACTATGATTTAATAATTATATGCAATGATGAAGCACTTGAAGTATTTAATGAATTTTATGAGGATATATTTTATGGAATTCCTGTTGTATACACCAGCATTAATGATCCTAATATAATAATAAATAATAAATTAGAAGAGTTCTCCACTGGTGTAAAGGAGGGGCAGACAATAAGGGAAACTGTTGATTTAGCTTTAAAACTTCATAAAAATACAAAAGTGTTAAATTTTTTACTTGACAATAGTAAAACATCTAAAGTTTATATAAATAAAATTAATGATGTAAAAGAAATATATAAAAATTATGAATTTAATATAATACAATCAGATAATATAGAAAATGCCATCAGTAAATTACAGGGTTCTGATAAAGACAGTATAAATTTTATTTACGGAGTTTATAAAGATAAAAATAATCAAATATTAAACAGAAAGAATGTTGCCAATATTATAGGAAATTATACAGAAGCACCATTATATACCTGGGTACAAGCTTATTTTAGTGAAGCTATATTAGGAGGGGTAGTAATAGATGGATTTCAAGTTGGACAAGATACTGGCACAATATGTCGTAAAATCTTAAATGGAGAAGAGATAAAGAATATTAAACCTATAACGAATAAAAAGTTAAAATATATATTTAACTATGATATTATGAAACAATACTCTTTAAAAACGAAAGAATTACCAAGTGATGCTATTATAATAAATCATCCGTCTATATTAAAAAAAATTCCTACAGAAATTAAAGCAGCAATAGTTTTGATTATTGCTATATTTAGTTTAATTATCATTTTATTATTTGCTAAAATAGAATATAAGAATGAATTGTATAAAAAAGCAATAGAATTTGAAAACCTGAGAACAGAGTTTTTTGCCAATATATCCCACGAACTTAGAACACCTCTGAATATTATTATAAGTACACTTCAACTTCATGATATGTATGTAGAAAATGGAGATATAATATATAAAAATAGTACTACATATGAGAGAATGGGTGCACTAAAACAAAATAGTAGGAGACTTTTAAGGCTTATAAACAATTTAATTGATATCACTAAAATAGATGCTGGTTATTTTAATCTTCAATGTCAAAGTATAAATATAGTTGAATTTGTAGAAGATATCACAACGTCTGTAGCTAATTATATAGAGAGAAAGAATATAACTTTAGTTTTTGATACAGAAGTAGAAGAGAAGATAGCTTGTTTTGATCCAAATAAGATGGAGAGAGTGATATTAAATTTACTTTCTAATGCAGTTAAATTTACTCCTAATGGTGGAAGTATATATGTAGATATACTTGACGAAAATGAAAAAGTTAAAATTATAGTAAGAGATACAGGAGTGGGTATACCTAAAGATAAGCAAGAAATAATATTTGAACGGTTTAGGCAGGTAGATAATTTACTTACAAGAAATCAGGAGGGAAGCGGAATAGGACTTTCTTTAACAAAATCATTGGTAGAAATGCATGGGGGAAAAATTTATATTGAAAGTGAAGTAAATGTAGGAAGTTCTTTTATTATTGAAATTCCTTGTGGGGCTTGTACTGTTGAAAGTGAATTGGACAAAAGCTTTATAAATAGCCACGAGGATAAGGTGAATTTAGAGTTTTCCGATATATATGACTAGTGTTTTGTTTTTTATTGACATATGTAAAAGTAAATTATATACTAAAAATGATATAAGGTTATATAGTTTAATTAAACAATATAATAGGGTGATGGAGTTCACCATAATTGCAGTATGCTAATGACTCCTACAAGATGACATAGGTTTATCTTGTAGGAGTTTTTTATTTTAATGGTTAAATATTTTAAGGAGGGTTTCATATGGCTACAAGCATAGCATTAATTTTATTGTTAGGATTTATAGTAAATAGTATTTTTAATAAAATCAAATTGCCAGGATTATTAGGAATGTTGATTTTAGGTGTAATAATTGGCCCCTATGGATTAAATTTATTAAGTGACAGCATTTTAGCAATTTCTTCTGATATAAGAAAAATTGCACTTATTATCATATTATTAAGAGCAGGCCTTGGAATTAATAAGAAAGAGCTTAAAGATGTAGGAGCAACTGCTATAAAATTCAGTTGTATACCTGGAATAATAGAAGGACTATTTATTGCAATTATATGTACAAAATTATTAGGATTTACTTTTATAGAAGGAGGAATATTAGGATTTATAATATCTGCTGTTTCACCAGCAGTAATTGTACCATCTATGTTGGAACTTATTAAAAATAAACTTGGAACTAATAAAGGAATACCAACAATAATATTGGCAGGTGCATCAATAGATGATGTTTTTGCCATAACTATATTCACATCATTTTTAAGTATGTATGGAGGAAGTAAAGTTAATTTAGGATTAAAGCTATTAGAAATACCTATATCAATACTATTAGGAATTTTACTTGGTATAGTTGCTTCAATAATATTACTTCAAGTGTTTAAAATTTTTAAGATTAGAAATACTAAAAAGGCTTTATTAGTATTGGCTTCAGCTATATTATTAAATTCTTTAGAAGGACTTTTAAAAGGAAAAATTGAAGTTGCTACATTATTAGGAGTTATGACTATGGGGTTTGTAATAATGGAAAAAGATAATATTATAGGTGTAGCTCTTTCAGAGAAGTTTAATAAAATGTGGATATTTGCAGAAATATTTTTATTTGTATTAGTAGGAGCACAAGTTAATATATTTGTAGCTATGAAATCAGGGATTTTAGGTATATTAATAATATTATTTGGTCTTTTAGGAAGAAGCATAGGAGTACTTATTTGTACTATTGGCACAAATTTGAATTTAAAAGAGAGAGTATTTTGTGTAATAGCATATATTCCTAAAGCTACAGTACAAGCAGCCATTGGAGCTGTTCCGTTATCAGCTGGTGTGACTTCAGGAGAAACTATGTTGGCAATAGCCTTTTTATCTATACTAATAACAGCACCGCTTGGAGCCATAGGTGTTAAGATTTCTTCTAATAAACTTCTTGATACTGAAGAAGTTATAAAAAAAGCAGTATAATTAGTTTAAAAGTAAAAAAATATTATAAAAAATAAACTTTAATGGAGTTATCTTCGTATATGTTTTAGAAATATAAATAAAATTTTATTTATAAGGAGGAAACATATGAAAAAATTAGTTATTTTAATATCAGCACTATTGGTGATATTTACCTTTGGAGGATGTGTAAAAAAAGATGGTGAAGCTTCAGTTAAAGATATTCCTGTAGCAGATATAATAGCGGCAGTAGAAGAAAAAGTTGATTTAGGAGTTGTACAAAATCTGTCTGAAGATGAAGATTTAGAGAAAAAATATTATATAGATTTAAAGGATATAGAAGAAGCTGAAATCAAGACAGCGATGATGAATGTTAAATCTAATGAATTGGCTATAATAAAAGTTAAAGATAGTTCTAAAGTTGAAGAAATTAAAAAGTCAGTTGAAAAACGAGGAGAAGATTTAGAGAAGCAGTGGTCAAATTATTTACCAAATCAATATGAGTTGGTTAAAAAAAGAAAGATAGAAGCTATTGGAAATTATGTAATATTGATTATAGATGAAAAAGCTGATGAAATAGAAGAAATAATAGAATCAAAACTAAAATAATAAAGAAGATGGTGCTATTTTTAGTAACCATCTTTTGATTTTTTTAGAATATATTATATAATTAAAGCTTGTTTTTTATAATAAATGTATCCTATTGTCAAATATTCATAGTTAACTCTTTGTTGATTAAAGTTATTGATTTAGAAGTTAGCATATGATAAAATACAACGGAGTTAGTTAGGAAAATTTTAGGAGGTAATCTATGGAAGGCTTTAGTTTTTATTATCTTTTTTCTTATTTTATAATTTATAGTTTTATAGGGTGGTGTTTAGAGGTATTATATCATTTATATTCAAGTAAAAAATTTGTAAACAGAGGATTTTTACATGGCCCTATATGCCCTATATATGGAAGCTGTGGAGCTCTAATGGCTTGGTTTTTGACTCCTATAGTAAATAATCCTGTTTATTTATTTTTGGGAGGATTTATACTAGCTACCACTATAGAATATATTACAGGATATCTATTGGAAAAATTATTTGGAACCAGATGGTGGGACTATACTGATGATAAATTTAATATAAAAGGATATGTGTGCTTAAGGTTTTCTATTTATTGGGGCATTATAAGTATTTTTGTAATGAGAGTAGTACATCCAAGAATAGAAGCTTTCGTTTATTCTATACCTTTATTTTTATCAGAAACATTATATACATTAATATTAATTTTGTTTGTGGTGGACTTTACCTTAACTATTAACAATTTAATAGAATTTAATAATATATTAAAAGAATTAAATAATATTGCTGATGATATTAGAGGAAATCTAATAGAAATGAGGAACGAATTAGTTGATAACATTAATGATATAAAAGATAATATAGAAGATAAAAGAGAAGAAATTAATGCTAAATTTGATTTTAAAAATGCTAATTTTAAACGATATAGTGAAAAAGTTATGAAAAGACTAAAGTTTAAACATAAATCTCTTTTAAAAGCTTATCCAAATGTTAAATCTAGAAAATTTAATGATATTCTTGAATACATAAAAAGTAGAAAAAATAATTAGAACTCTTTTTAGAGTTCTTTTATTTTGCAAATTTATAAAAATAAATATAAGAATAAAACATGCTAGTGATAATTTTTAGTAGGCTTTATTTTTTGTATAAATAGTTTTTAGTAGGGCAGATTTATAAATAAATTGTAAAAAAGAGGTGAAATGTTATGTTAAACATTATTGATGGTAATATAGAAAATAGTATTAGCTGTGGAGTTGCTCACAATTTAGAAAGTGGCAATATTTATATAGAAACTGTACCAGGAGAATATGCTGGTGATGAACTTCAGTTATCTTGGTATCTAGTAGATGAGAATGGAAAAGTTTTGGTTAAACAAATTCATAGTTATGATTATATATATAAATTAAATTCAAAAACTAAAGAAGTTGAACTTATAAAAATTGAAGAAATTGATGGAGAAATTGAACAGTTATATATAGATGAAATAGTTAAACTAACAAAAGAATATACAGTTAGAAATCCTAATGTAAGAGTTTATTGGAGATTATGTAATGGAAAAGTTCACTGTACCAATATAATTTATGATATTATGTAAGAAATATTAAGTTTCAGGATTATTATTTTAGATTGTGTTGGGATAATTTTCTAATTAACTAAAGAAATATAGGATTTTAACGATAATTATTCCGGGAGATGATAATTTTATAGGAGTAAGAATATATGGATGAAAAGATATATATCGTTGATTTTGAAATAGTAGAAGAAAAAGATATAGAGGAAATATTTCATAAATGGGTTAACAGTAGAAAAAATGTGCCTTTGGGATTTAAAGAGGATGTTAAATTAATGGAGATAAATGCCCACTATGCACCTTGCTATGTTTGTGATTTAAATGTAAGTGTAGATTATAATATAAAAGTGCAAAAACGGCATGGACTTAGAAGAGGAGTTAGTACTTTAGTTTCAAAGAAGGAAGAATTTTCAACAAAAGATTATGCTATGTTCTCATCTAAAATACTTCATAGATATGACATGGATCAAATAGCACCTTTTGATTTTTCAAGAATGTCAATTAGTGGATATGAAAAAAAGCAAGGAACTAAGGAGAAATTTTCTCAAAATTATGAAGAATGCCTCCAACATTATAGAGGTGCAATACTAAAAAAATTAGAGATGTTTATAAATAGTGGACTTGCTAAAATCAATACTAAAGATATGAAAAAGAAGTTTAATAATATAAATTCACATGAAATAATTAAAATATCTAGCCATGAAGTATTAGTTCCAGTATGGGTTTGTAAATATTCTTACAAATATGATACATATTACTGCTTAATTAATGGACAAAATGGTAAGTTCTATGGACGTACGCCTAATAAACAGTTTATAAGTAAAATTTTTATTATAATTTTTATTGTAATACTTATATTATTAATGGGGATATACATAATATATAGATTATAATAATCCTAGCAGAGTTTAATGACTCTGTTTTTTTATTTTCATAAAAATATATTGACAGTTTTGTTAGATGAGTATATACTGTGTATATTGAATATATACAGTATATACTTTGTATACTGTTAAAATGGAGGAACTTATGAATATAATAATATCAAATTCATCATCCCAGCCGATTTATGAGCAAATAGCAAGCCAAGTGAAAGCTCATATAATTAACGGGGTTTTACAGCCTGGTGAAGTTCTTCCTTCTATAAGAAATTTAGCAAAAGAGCTTCAAATTAGTGTAATAACTACAAAAAGAGCTTATGAAGAACTAGAAAAAGAAGGCTTTGTTGAAACAGTAGGAGGAAAAGGAACCTTTGTATCTGGACAAAATAGTGAACTCATTAGAGAAAAGCGGCTTAAAGAACTAGAAGAAAAGATAATAGAAATAGTTCAGGAAGGAAAAGCGCTGCATATTTCAGTTGATGAGATAAAAGAAATGATAGATTTAGTTTATGAGGAGGAATAGATATGGAAAAAATTCTAGAAATTAAAAATATATCAAAAAAATATAAGGATTTTTCTCTTGAAAATGTGAATTTTAATTTAGAAAGAGGATATGTTATGGGGTTTATAGGACCTAATGGTGCAGGAAAAAGTACTACTATAAAACTCATAATGAATTTAATTAGAAAAGATAGTGGAGAAATTAAAGTTTTTGGTTTGGATTCTGTAAAGAATGAAAGAGAAATTAAGGAAAGGATAGGCTTTGTTTATGATGATAGCTACTTTTATGAGGATTTGACTTGTGAAAGTATGAAAAAAATAATAGCTCCTTTCTATAAGACTTGGGATGAAAAACTTTATAAAAAATATATGGATGAATTTTCATTACCTAGAGATAAAAAAATAAAAGAATTATCTAAAGGTATGAGAATGAAATATTCTATTATATTAGCACTATCTCACAATGCAGAGCTTATTATAATGGATGAACCAACTTCTGGATTAGATCCAATAGTAAGAGCAGAAATTTTAGATGTATTTAGAGATATAATTCAAGATGAAAATAAATCTCTTATTTTTTCTTCTCATATAACTACAGATTTAGAAAAGATAGCAGATTATATAACCTTTATAAATAATGGTAAAATAATCTTTTCTGATGAAAAGGACAGCATAATTGAAAGTTATGGAATAGTTAAAGGAGACAACGAACTTTTAGATAGAGATTTAGAGAAAGAATTCATTAGTGTGAAAAAAAGCAATTTTGGATTTGAAGGATTGACCTCAAACAAAGACAAGGTTAAAAAAATATTTGGAAATAAAGTTATTATAGAAAGACCAACTATAGATGATATTATGGTTTATAGTGTAAGGGGGAAATAGTGTATGTGGAATATGATAATTAAAGACTTTACAGTACAAAAAACTAATATGAAATTTATATTGATATATGCATTAATAGGTAGTTTATTTTTTAATACATCAAGTGGTGGTGCATATGTTATGATACCAATGATGCTTTCATATATGTATTTATTAGGTGGATTAGGACAAGATGACAAAAATAATAGTGAGGTTTTATTAAACTCATTACCTGTATCTAGAGAAAATATAGTCTATGCAAAATATCTATCTGTAATAATTTTTTCTGTAATAGCAATTGTATTAACTATTGGTGGTATATTTATAATGTCTTCTATAGGTATAGGTAAAATGGCAGGTGGCATAAATATAGGAGATATTGCTAGCTTTTTGTTTGGAATTATGGTTTTAATGTCAATAAATTTTCCACTATACTTTAAATATGGTTATGGTAAACTTAGATATTTTAATTTTGGTATATTTATGTTGTTCTTAATTAGTCCTATAATATTAAAATTTTTAAAGGATAACATAGATTTAAATAACTCTTTTATATTGTCTATGAAAGCAAGATTATTATCATTATCAGATACCCAAATTGGAATAATTATTATATGCATAGCATTATCCATATATTTAATATCTCTAGCTATATCTTTAAATATTTATAAGAAAAAAGAATTTTAATTGATTATATATTTAATTAAGGGAACTTATAATTAGGAGTTCCCTTAATTTAATTTTATAGCATTCTTAATAATAAAAAGCATAGAGTTAATACAATAAATAAAAATAGAAGGAGAAACGTATAATATATGGAATAATTATGTAAGAACAAAAGCTATATAATAATGGTAGTAGATAGTTAATTTTTTAAAATTTAGAGGGGGATTTCATGGGAGTAAAATTGTATTCAAAAGAGCAAAGATTATTTAAAGAGGTTAGAGAGGGAGAAAGAATTACTAATCCAATTTTAGTAATATTAATGCCTGTGATTGTTATGTTACTTTCAAATGTTATTTTAACGCCAATAGTTAGAATAGCTTATAGAATATACCTTATTAATAATCCAGGAAAGAGTATTAATGAATTTATTAGTAAAAGCAGTAATGGAATTGGATTGGGAATACAGATTATATTAAGTTTTGGTGTTAGTGCTTTAATTTATTTTTTGTGGGTTAAATTTGTGGAAAGAAGATCCATTGTTACCATGGGATTTCATCGTGGTAAGGCTTTAAAAAAATATGTGCGAGGTTTTTTATTTGGTTTTTTAATGATTGGATTATCGGCTATAATTTTAATGGCTTTAGGAGAAGTAGAAGTATCAAAAGGAGATTTAAAATTAAATGATGCTTCTATGATGTTTGGATTTTTATTTATGGTTATTGGATGGATGGTGCAAGGGGCCACAGAAGAAATAATGATGAGAGGGTATGCACTGCCAGTGTTGGGAATGAAGCTTAACATTCCTCTAGGAGTTTTAATATCTTCTTCTATATTTGGAGTTTTACATTTAGCTAATAGCGGAGTTACTTTCTTAGCTATTGTAAATTTAATCTTATTTGGTATATTTGCATCTTTTTACGCAATGTATGAAGAAGGCTTATGGGGAGTTTGTGCATTGCATTCAGCTTGGAATTGGGCTCAAGGAAATGTTTTTGGATTTTTAGTAAGTGGAGGAGAGGGAATGGGAAAAAGTGTCCTTCATTTTGCAAATAAGGGAAATACAATAATAAATGGAGGGGCTTTTGGACCAGAAGGAGGAATTATAATAACAATAATATACCTAATAGGAATTATCATATTATTATTTTTACAAAAGAAGAAGGTAGAAAAAATAAAAGCTACTTATGTAATTAAGAGTTATTAAAAATATGATTAATAGGAGGAGAGATATGTGAGAGTAGTAAAAGCAGAATTAAAGGCCATTAGAAAAAACGGAATAGACGTAAAAATCCATAATGGATTAATGGGATTTATCACTTCTATAGATAAAGAAAATATAACTTTTGAAGATATAGTAAATCATAAAGTTCATACAAAAGTTATATTACTTACAAAAAAATGTTGCAGTTCTACACCTATGACAATATTGGAAACAGGGGTAAAAAAAGAAGATGATGATGAAATTGAAGAATTATTAGATAGAATAATAGAATTAACAGGAGAAGAAATAAAGGAAAAATTAAAAAAATAATTTAACTAGCAACTTTATGTTGCTAGTTTTTTTAAAATCTTGGGGAATTTAACTAGTGAAGAATTGACAATTTTCAATTGTAAAAGGAGTTCATCGAACTCTTTTTACATTAACTAAGACTTCTCCATTTCAATTAATAAAAAGTGGGATGGCGTAATTGATTTTATTTTAAATTCTTCTTCATATATTTCTAAGGCTTCTTTTTTATTAAGTTTTATAGTATTTTTATATTTTGCTTCAAAGACTATATTTTCTACAATGGAGTTTCCTTCTATTTGTAGTAGATATCCTTGGCGATTTCTATTAATTTTAAATTCTTCATTTTTATTACCATCTAATTTTAAATTGTAAATATTAACATCTTGATTTATTTTCACAGGAGCAAAACCTTTTTTGCTACTTATCATATAAATCCATTTGTTTTTTTCCTCCTCTAAGTTAAAGGTATAATTACTATAACTTGGTTCAACTTCTAGTTTATTAGGATATATCCACATTTGTATCATTCTTAAATCATTACTATCTAAGTTGTGTTCTTCGTGAATTATTCCTGTACCTGCGCTTATATATTGTATGCTATCTTTTCCTAGTGTTTTTCTATTTCCCATACTATCTTCATGAGTTAAATTCCCTTCCACAACATAACATATAATTTCCATATCTTTATGAGGATGATTATGAAATCCTCTACGAGGTTTAATAATATCATCATTTAAAACTCTAAGCACACCAAATTTATCATTTAAGGGATTACAATAATCTTCAAATGAAAAATGGTGTATGCTAGATATCCAGCAATGATCGCTTAATCCCATTTCAGTTAGCGTCTTTTTTTTAAACATAGCTATATTCTCCCTTAAAAATTTAAAATTAAAATTCAATATTTATAATTATATTGTTTGTAGTTTGCAGAATTAAATTAGTGGCATCTTTTTCTTAATTTATCATTATTAACAACTATAAATAAAAGATTTAAAATTCTTCTATTGACTTTAAATACATACTAGTGTACTATCTAAATAGTACACTAGTTGAATATGGAGGTCTTTTATGAAGATTGAGTTTGATAATAACATACCCATATATTTGCAGATAATGAATATGGTAAAAAAGCAAATAATTAGAGGTGAAATAAAAGAAGGAGATAAAATTCCTTCTGTAAGAGAATTTGCAGAAATGCTTCAAATTAACCCAAATACTATTCAAAGGACTTTTCAAGAACTTGAAAGAGAGGGAATAGTAATAACAAAAAGAGGTATGGGAAGATATGTAACGGAGGATAGTGAGAAAATCATGGAAGTTAAACAAGAAATGTCAAAGGAAGTAATAGATAATTTTTTAAATGGAATGAAGTCATTAGGTTTTAATGATAAAGAAATTTTAGAAATTGTATCAAAAAAAATTAAAAAAGAAAATTAATTTAGAGGTGAATGTGATGGAAGATTTATTAAAAGTTGAAAATGTAACTAAAAAGTATTCCTCCACTATTGCATTAGATAATATTAATTTAAATATAGGAAAAGGAAAGATTATAGGTTTATTGGGAAGCAATGGTAGTGGAAAAACAACTTTATTAAAATTAATTGCTGGTATTTTAAGGTGTAATTCAGGAAAGATTACAGTGATGGGAAAAGACATAGGTGTTGAAACTAAAGAGATTGTATCCTTTATGTCAGACAAACACTACTTTGAAAAATGGATGAAAATAAGTGATACTATAGATTTTTACAAAGACTTTTATAAAGACTTTGATGAAAAAAAAGCGTTAAAAATGTTAGAATTTATGAATTTAAATGTGGAGCAAAGGGTTAGTGCATTATCTAAAGGTATGGCTGAAAAACTTCAATTAACATTAGTTCTATCAAGAAAAGCTAAGCTTTATTTATTAGATGAACCTATAGGTGGAGTAGATCCTGTAGGAAGAGATAAAATTTTAGATGCAATTATAAATTTTTATGATGAAGATAGTACAATTATATTTTCAACTCATTTAATTAGAGATGTAGAAAGAATTTTTGATGAAGTTATATTTATTAAAGAAGGAAGAGTAATCCTATATGATAACGTTGAGGATATAAGGATTAAAGAAAATATCTCTATTCATGATAAATTCAAGGAGGTCTATGGAGAATGTTAAAATTAGTGAAATACCAATTTAAATCTAATTTCAAGAGTTTGATGATATTTTTAGTAGCTACAGTAGTATTTCAAGTATTATTTGTTTTAAGAATAAATTCTGAAATGAGTTCCATAGGGATAAATTCAAATGGATTTAACTTTAGTATAAGTAACGCTTTAGAGCTAGTAGATCTTATAATAATATTAGGTATAATTGTTACAAGTATTATTCCTATAATATTATTTATACAAAATTGTAACTCTTATGATAAGATGATGAAAAACTATAATTTATTATTAATTCCTCAAAAAGGTGTAAATTACCCATTAGCAAATTTAATTTATTGGACAATTTGTTTAGTTGTTGTAGGTATAATAGATTTTGGATTTGTTGCAGCTGTTGTAGGGGTTCTTAATAAAACTGGTGGATATAAAGAATTCATTTATATATTAAAATTATTATTATCCCCTGTAGGAATATTAGTTTCAATAAATATTTTAATTGGGATATCATTATGTTTAATGGGAATACTTTTATCTACAACAATTTGCACAATAAAAATTGCTAATAAATCTATACATTGGATATTTGGAATAGTATTCTTTTTAGCTATATCAAAAATATTTTCTCTTATAATAGATTTTTTAGATAAAAACGTAACTTTTGGTAAAATTTCATTCAATACAAATATTTCATATTTTAATGATTTATTCATAGCTTCAGGAATAAATATAAATAATACTCTTGTTACTATAAATTTAGTCACATTAACAGTGAAGATAATAGCGTTAATCTTATCTATATTTGCAATTGTGTATATAATTGATAAAAGATTAGAAGCTTAATAT
>NZ_JACSQB010000111.1 GCF_014836835.1 Clostridium faecium
TTCTTAAGGTTTTATTATAATTTTTTTAAACTATTTTTCTTAAAATCAAATTATATTAGCCTTTGCAAAAATATTTAAAGTTATTTTATACAAATAATCTTTAAATATTACTACTAGTGCTAAATAAATATTATACAAATTAAGGAGGAATAGTTTTGAAAAAATTATTTAAAGGGGTATTATATATAATAATTATAGTTTTAGGTGTTGTAGGAATGGTTAGGGCAGCAAATAGACCAACTGCTTCAAGTGAGTTAAGTGTTAATAAAAATTTTGATGATATTCTAGTATTAGTAAATAGAGAGCATTCTCTTGGGAAAAATTATGAGCCTAGTGATTTAATGAAACCTGATGTAAGATTTTTTTCAAATATGACAAGAGAAGAAAAATTAATGAGAAGAGAAGCTGGTGAGGCTTTAGAAGAATTATTTAAAGCGGCAGAAAATGACGGAATAAATTTATATGCACTATCTGGTTATCGTTCCTACAAAACTCAAAAGAAAACCTATGAAGAAAGAGTAGAACGCCAAGGACAACAATTAGCCGATAGTTTTGTTGCTAGACCTGGCTATAGTGAACATAATACAGGATTGTCTATGGACATAACTAATAAAGATTTTAGCACAAGTTTTGAAACTACTGCTGAAGGTATTTGGCTAAAAGATAATTGCTATAAGTTTGGATTTATAATAAGATATCCTAAAGGTAAAGAAGATATAACAGGATATAGTTATGAACCATGGCATATAAGATATGTGGGAAAGGTAGTAGCTGAAACTATATCAACCCAAAACATTACTTTAGAAGAATATCTAAACAAATAATTGATTTGCTTTATAGCGTATAATTTTGTAATCTATGTAAAAACCTAAAGATTAATACTTTACCAGCCAATTTCTAGAACTACTTTTGCTAACTATAGCTAAATTTATATAGGAGGGTTATATGAGTAAAAATATACTTATTGTAGATGATGACCATGAAATTGTGGATTTACTAGAAATTTATCTTAAAAATGAAGGGTACATAATATTTAAAGCCTACAATGGTACAGAAGCATTAAAAATAATTAAAAGTACAAATATACAACTTGTTATTTTAGATATAATGATGCCTGAACTTAATGGCTTAGAAGTATGCAGACAAATTAGAATGACATTAAATATTCCTATTCTTATGTTAAGTGCTAAAAATGAAGATACAGATAAAATTACTGGATTAATTACTGGAGCTGACGATTATATAGTTAAACCTTTTAATCCACTAGAAGTAACTATAAGAGTAAAAACTCTATTGAGAAGAGCTTATTATTTTAATGAAAATATGATGAATTCACAAGAGGAAGATACTATTAGAATTGACTCACTAGTTATAAAAAAATCTACTCATTCAGTACTGGTAGATGATACACATATAAATTTGACTTCTACTGAATTTGAAATTTTATATCTTCTAGCAAATCATCCTGGAAGAGTTTTTAGTGCTGAAGAGATATTTGAACGAGTATGGAAAGAAAAATATTATCAATCTAATAATACAGTTATGGTTCATATAAGTAAACTTAGAGATAAATTAGAAAAAGCTATGGGTGGAGAGAAAATAATTCATACAATTTGGGGAGTAGGTTATAAAATTGAAAAAAAGTAGTATTTATAAACTTCAATTTAAATATGTATTTTTAGTTATTCTAAGTATGTTTCTCTCTTACTTAATTTTAATTATTCTTAAAGATATGTTCTATCCAATTTTTATTGATTCTGGATATGAGCCAATTATATGGAGGTTTTTGGCACTTCCTATAAGGGTATCAACTTATATTCCTTTAAGTGAATTGCGTTTTGTGTCCTATATATTATGGTTTATTATTTTTATATTAATTTTATTGTTATTTACACATAAAAAAGCAAAAGATTTTATTCAAATTACTGATGCTATCAATCTTGTTGCTAAAGAAAAGTCTAACAAGAAACTTTCTGTAGATTCAAAAAATATACTTGGTGAAACTGCTGAAAATATAAACATTATTATTGAGCGATTAAATAATTCAATAGATGAACGTATAGCAGAACAATCTAAGAATGAACTAATTACAAATGTTTCTCACGATTTACGTACTCCTTTAACATCAATTATTGGGTATCTTGGAGTAATTGAAGAAGATCGTTATAGAGATGAAGTTCAATTACGATATTACGTAAATATCGCCTATGAAAAATCTAAAAGATTAAATATTTTAATTAATGACCTATTTGAACTTACACGAATGGGAAATGGTGGAGTGAAAATCAATAAAAATCCAATTAACGTTGTAGAATTATTAAAACAATTGGTTGTGCAATTTCATTTTCAACTTGAGAATGCCAAAATGAAGGAAAGATTATTCTTCTCAGAAGATAAGCTTTTAATTCTCGGCGATGGAGATAAACTGGTGAGAGCATTTGAAAATTTAATTTCCAATGCTATAACTTATGGTAGGAATAGCAAATATATTGACATTATTACACTTAAAGAAGAAAATACTGCAGTTATTAAAGTAATTAACTATGGTAACCCTATCCCTATGTTGGATTTACCATATATCTTTGATCGTTTTTATAGAGTAGAAAAATCTAGATCAGAAGAAACTGGTGGTTCAGGACTTGGTTTGGCTATAACAAAAAATATCATTCAACTGCATAATGGAAAAATAACTGCCTATAGTGATGAAGAAAAAACTATCTTTGAAGTAAAATTACCTCTATTAGATTGATTAAAATAGATATAAATTTTATATCTATTTGTTAACTAATGTAAAAAGTCATAGATATATTCTACAAAATATACTATTTTGTAATATATTTTGTAGAATAAAGGATTTTCTTACTTACTGTTGAATATATTATCCTTAAACCATATATAGATAAACTACTAGGAGGATGATTAAAGTGAGTCTAGAACATCTTATTAACTTAATACTTCCTTATATTATTCATTTTTTAGAATTAATAGGAATTATTATAGTGGTAATTTCTGCGCTAAAGGGATTTTATCAGTATATAAAAAGTTTATTTAATCCAACTACTAACTTAATTAAAGTAGACTTTGCTGAAGCTTTAGCACTTGCTTTAGAGTTTAAACTGGCAGGTGAGATATTAAAAACTGTGCTTATAAGAACCCTTGATGAAATGTATATCTTAGCAGCAATAATTTTATTAAGAGCAATACTAACTTTTGTTATTCATTGGGAAATTAAATTTGATAAAACTCATCATGCGGAACAATAATATAACGGTTTTGTTAATTCACAGTTAATTCACAATGAATGCTTAAGATTAAAATAAATTTTTATCTAGAAATAAATTTACTAGTTGATGTATGGGTGAACAGCGTTCGCCCATTTTTTCAATAAGGATTATAAATTTATTTTTAGTTTAAAAATAAAAACAGAAAATAAACCTATTATATTTTATAATAAAACATAATAGGTTTTAAAAGGATGGATCAATGGAAATATAGACATTAGTTATTTCTTTTTATGTTTCATTGCATGTTTAGCTAGATTATTAGCTGTAAATTTACCGCTATAAAGAGCTCCTTGTATCCATGCATGAGTAGCTGAAGCATGTTCACCTGCAAAGAATACCCTTTCATTATATTCTGGTTGTAATATGTTATAAGCAAATAATGTCTTTTGTCCTGGATATCCAGCAGTAAAAGCCCCTCTAGCATATGGCTCCATATTCCAATGCACTGTTTTATATTCTTTTATTAGATTATCTAAATAACCAGAAGGAAGTCCGTGTACTTTTTCCACCTGTCTTTTAATTAAATTAAATTTTTCATCTTCTTTCATAGCTCCTACACGGATAGAATCTAAAGTTAAACTATAAGAAGCTAATAATATTCCTGGTTCTTCTGGGCAATAACCCTTTTTAATTGTATGGTCAGAAGGATAAACAACTGATTGAATTGCTTCATCTGTATAAGATACTCCATTTAATATACGACCATAGTCTCGATTTTCCTCCCAGAAACGTCTTCTACAATAGAAAAATGCCTTTAGAGAATCTACATAATTATATTCTTTAATAGCCTGCATTTTTCTAGTGCTAAAAGCTGGAGCTATATCAACTTCTCTTAAAGTTGTAAAAGGTATGGCACATATTACATAATCGAAAGATTCCATATGCCTTTTGTTATTATTCCTATTATTATATTCAATAAATACTCTTTCACCCTCAGTATCTATTTTATATATTCCTGTTACTACACATCCTGATTTCCAGTTACATGTTCCTAACATGCAATTAGGTATATCTTCATATTCCTTTGGTTCTTCACTAGTTAAGCTTCTATGGAATGCAAGTGGAAGATTAACCATACCACCATCAATTTGATATAAATAACTAAAATTTACTGGATAATTCTCTTGAATTACCTCATTATATGAAACATTAAATAACGGTGAAGTTAAAGAATCAACGCCAGATATTAGTTCTATAGCTCCTTGACTTAATCTTTTACTTTCTAATACTTGACGTATACTAAGATTATCTAACTTTTCATATGATGAGTTATACTTAGGAAGTATTCTTAAAATATCCATTCTTTCTTTAGGTGTTAAATTATTCATAGAGGAATTCATTCCATAGTTATATAACTCATCCCAAGATGTGTTCTTCTCCCAATGTTCTAGAGGGAACAATGGATAAATATACTTTTCTATATTTTCACTGCGATTTCTTATCCTTCTGTTTCTTACAAGCAAAAATGCATTAGGGTTGGATTGAATAAAAGGATTAGTTTTTAGTCTAAATAAATTCATATAATGCCATGTGGTTTCATGAGAAACTGGTACTCTCATAGCTCCGTATTCCCCGTATAAATTCTTATCCTTATCGAAATAATGAGTATAAATTCTACCGCCAATTCTATCCTTTAATGCTTCATAAATAGTTATATCTGCTCCTAACTTTCTCAATTCAAAAGCAGAACTTAATCCAGCAACACCTCCCCCTATAATTCCTATCTTAACCCCTTTTAATGACATTGGAGGAGCATAATTTATAATGTCTGGCGGAGGACTTAATAAATTAATTACATTATAAAAATCTTCTGGTCTTCCAGCTTCATTTAATGCATATCTAATTAGCTCATATCTTTGTTCATTAGTAGGATTTGGCTGTAATTTGAGCATTTCTACAGACATTAATATTACCTCTTAAAAATTGTTACATTAATATAATATTAATAAATTTTCGAACTATTACTAAATATGAAGGAAAATTAAAAAATCGTGATAAAACATCACGATTTTTTAATAATTAATAACTTTTTAATTTTTAAAAGCTACTATTCTAATTCAATAGAGCCTCCTCTTTTTTGTTTCTTCATTTCTCCATTGTTAATTGCTTCTGGCTTTTGACTTTTAGCATATTCTTTATTAGTTTTTTTAGCTTTTTTTCCTTCTCTATGACTCATTATTATGCTCCTTTATATAATAAATTTATTTGATAGTATTTTTCCTCTTAATCTATAAATTATTCGTAAAATTACTTTAAATATTATATTTTATTAATAAAAAATTTTTCCTATTAAATTTTTATTATATTTTTTCTTTTATAGTAATCCATATGATAGATTAAAATTTATAATAAAAAAACTGTAAAAATACTATCTATATGCCAAGTAAAGTCTTTATTTTTTGCCATAATTGGGTTATGATTAAAGGTAAATGTAAATAAATATAGTAGAGATATTATTAATTATTAAATATGTTTGTTTTGAACATCTTTAAAAAATAGCAAGACAGTATGTTAGCCTATTTTGCATCATACTGTGTCATAAAAGATATGAGATAAAATAGACTAACATCTTTTCCTTGCTATTTTCTTTTAGATGGCTTAAATAATTTAGCAAGAGAGGTATGTATTATGTCAAACGAATTTAATTCATCTAACTTCATAAAAAACATAGTAATTGAAGATTTAAAAAGTGGTAAACATAAAGAAATAGTAACCCGTTTTCCACCAGAACCAAACGGCTACCTACACATTGGTCATGCTAAATCAATAGTTTTAAACTTTGAATTAGCTGATGAATTTAAAGGAAAAACTAATTTAAGATTTGATGATACTAATCCTATAAAAGAAGATACTGAGTATGTTGAATCTATAAAAGAAGATGTTAAATGGTTAGGCTTTGATTGGGATAATCTTCATTTTGCTTCTGATTACTTTGAAGAAATGTACAATAGAGCAATTCTTTTAATTAAAAAAGGAAAAGCTTACGTTTGTGACTTAAATCCTGAACAAATTAGAGAATACAGAGGCACATTAACAGAGCCAGGTAAAGAAAGTCCTTACAGAAATAGAACTGTTGAAGAAAATTTAGATTTATTTGAAAGAATGAAAAGTGGAGAATTTAAAGATGGCGAAAAAGTACTAAGAGCTAAAATAGATATGGCTTCTCCAAATATTAACATGAGAGATCCAATTATATATAGAATTTCTCACTCTGCTCATCATAATACTGGTGACAAATGGTGCATTTATCCAATGTACGATTTTGCTCATCCACTTGAAGATGCTATAGAAGGTATAACTCATTCTATTTGTACTTTAGAATTTGAAGACCACAGACCACTTTATGATTGGTTTGTTAGAGAATGTGAAATGGAATCTGTTCCTCAACAAATTGAGTTTGCAAGATTAAATATCACTAATACAGTTATGAGTAAAAGAAAACTTAAAATGTTAGTTGATGAAAATGTAGTTGATGGATGGGATGATCCAAGAATGCCAACAATAGCTGGTTTAAGAAGAAAAGGATATACTCCAGAGTCTATAAGAAACTTCTGTAGAGCTATAAGTGTTGCTAAAGCTAACTCTACTGTAGATGCTCAAATGCTTGAGTACTTTATAAGAGAAGACTTAAATCCAAAGGCTCCAAGAGCTATGGCCGTATTAAAACCATTAAAATTAGTTATAACAAATTATCCAGAAAATGAAGTGGAAATGTTAGATATTGAAAACAATCCTGATAATGAAAGTGCAGGAAGTAGAAAAGTACCATTTTCAAGAGAATTATACATAGAACAAGAAGATTTCATGGAAAATCCACCTAAAAAATATTTTAGATTATTCCCTGGAAACGAAGTAAGATTAAAAGGTGCTTATTTTGTAAAATGTAATGAGGTCATAAAAGATGAAAATGGAAACATTATAGAAATTCATTGTACTTATGACCCTGAAACTAAAAGTGGTACTGGATTTACTGGAAGAAAAGTTAAAGGAACAATTCACTGGGTAGATGCTAAACACAGTATTCCAGCTGAGTTTAGACTATATGAACCATTAATACTTGACGATGAAGATGGAGAAGATAAGCATTTCTTAGAGCAAATAAATCCAAATTCTCTAGAAATACTTAAAGGCTTCATTGAACCAAGCGTTAAAGGAACTAAACCTCAAGATAAATATCAATTATTTAGACATGGTTACTTCAATGTAGATTCTAAACATTCTACAGAAGATAAAATAGTATTTAACAGAATTGTTTCATTAAAAAGCTCATTTAAATTAAAATAAAAATTAAAAGCAGTAGAAAAATTCTACTGCTTTTAATTTTTTATAAAACTCTTTCTTTACAGTTCTAAAAATTTGTTAAATCTGCTTCTAACTAAATCTTCACCCATGATTTGCATTATAGTATATAAATCTGGTGTATTTGCTCTATGAGTTAAAGCAGCTCTAACAGCACCAGCTACGTCTGAAACCATGCCCTTATAAGCTTCTGGTTCTTTCTTAAAACTCTTTCTATCTGTAGCATAACCTAATTCTACAGCTACAGCTTTAAGTTCTTCAAACCAAGTATCTTTATCTGTATTGAAATTATAAGCTTTGCTATAAGCTTCTATAACTCTTTTAGCCTCTTCTAATTCTACATTCTTTGGAAGTTCTATATTTTCTTTACCATCTTCTTCAAATAATTTATCAAAGAAGAAGAAGATTTTTTCTCTTACATCTTTCCATTTTGCAAAGTCTTTTCTTGGCTTTGGACCTTCTTTATCAATGTTAAATATTTCTTTAGCCATTTCCTCATTATTTGTCATTAATTCATACATTTCTTTATCATATTCTTTAGCCCAATTTACATAATAATCATAAACTACAGGTGCTTTTAATCTGCAAATAACATTTTTACTTACGTCATTTAATTTAACAATATCAAATAATGCTCCACTTTTGCTCATTTTTTCTAATTCTACAGGGAATTCCTTGTAATCTGTAAAAGGATTTTCCTCTCTCCAAACTTCAAAGTTTGAGTTGATAATATTTAATAGATATTCAACAACTGAAACCATTGGATATCCTTCTTCACTATAATAGCTTACAGCACTTTCTGGATCTTTTCTCTTACTTAGTTTTCTCTTAGAATTTCCATCAAGTTTCATTATAGTTGGTGTATGACAATACTTAGGTGCATCAAATCCAACAATATCAAATAACTGAATATGTACTGGAAGTGATGATAACCATTCTTCTCCTCTAATAACATGAGTAGTTCTCATAAGTCCATCATCTACAGCATGAGCAAAGTGATAAGTTGGAAGTCCATCAGACTTTATTATAACTATATCTTGATCATTTTCTGGGAAAGATATATGACCTTTAATTAAGTCTTGAATTTCCACTCTATTTTCAATATTTCCAGGAGATTTTAATCTTAAAATAAATTTTTCTCCCTTTTCAATTTTTTCTTTAATTTCTTCAAAACTTAAATTTCTGCATTTTGCCCATTTTCCATAATATCCTGGATTAGCTTTTATAGATGTTTGCTCTTCTCTTATAGCATTAATTTCTTCTTCTGAGCAGAAACATGGATAAGCATATCCTCTTTTAACTAAATCTTTAGCAAAAGTTTTATATATTTCTCCTCTTAAACTTTGCTTATAAGGGCCATAATTTCCTATCTCATTGCTTTCATCAATCATACCCTCATTAAAATTAAGTCCAAAATTTTTCATAGTAGCAATAGTATCATCAATTGCTCCTGCCACTTCTCTTTTTTGATCAGTATCTTCAATTCTTAAATAGAAAACCCCTTCACTTTGAGTTGCTATTCTCTCATCAATAAGTGCTGAAAAAACCCCTCCTATATGCTGAAAACCTGTTGGACTAGGTGCATATCTTGTAACACATGCTCCTTCTTTTAGGTTTCTAGCTGGATACTTTTCAACATAATATTGTGGTGTTTTATCAATATTCGGGAAAAGAAGTTCTGCTAAATTTTCATAATTCATATTAATCACCTTATCTTTCTATGTATTTTAATTTATTACTTATTTAAATTAATATTGGTTTAAATCTTTGTATATTGTTCTCAATTATACTGAATCCTTATATAATTGACAATTGTGGATATTTCTTAGCTATTGATTAGAAATTTAGAATTAATTAACTGTAGCGGAGAACAGTGTTCTCCATAAAATCCTTAGATATGAAAAAGAGTTGGCGAACACTATTCACCCCTACAATGTTGCTAGAAATTGTGTTGCTAGTAAAAAAATAAGCTAAAGAAATTAGTTTCCACCCTGGGGTATATAACAGATTAAAAGAGTGTTACAGAAATTAAAATACATGAATAAGCCTAATATATAAACTAAGCTCTAAAATATACCCTGGGGTGCAGTATAGTATGGAAGAGTAGCTACATCATTAAACAATATTTTAGTTATATTGATTATCTCCATTAATATTAGTTTAAATTTTTCGGTATTGCTCCGAACTATACTGCACCTCAGGGGAACCCTAAAGGGCTTCACTACTGTTCCCCAAAGGTGGAGCTACAATAAAAAAAGTCCTTCATCCTAAAATTTTAGGACGAAAGACACACTTCCGTGGTACCACCTACATTGGTTAATTAGTACAATTAACCCGCTCATTTCTCTTTAAGGGAAGAATCCCACTAGTTTACTCCAAAAATTCTTTCAACTAATAGCTCCAGAGCTTCCTTCCACAGTTCAATTTACCAAGCTCCCACCATCCTTGGCTCTCTTTAAAATCTACACCTATGTACTCTTCTCCTTCAATGCTTAACTATTCAATTTAATTAATTTATATGATGAAAATATATAAATTACATATCTTGTTTAATTATATCTTTGAAAATTATTTTTGTAAACCTATATTTATTAGTATTCCCCTACTTTTAGTATTAATGCTATAATTGCCTTGGGATTAACTATAATTTGATATAAAGTTATAAGATATATTTTAAATCTTTTATAAAAACATATATACATGAAAGATTTAATATAACAAAAAAAATTATTTTATTAATAATTATTCTATTCTTCTTTTTATCTCTATAATCTTTACATTTAAAATAAATTAAAAATAAAAATACTAATGCTGTATCTGCTAGAATAAATCTAAATACATCTATAAATAATATTATATTTTCAACTGTAATAGAAAAAGTTATAATAAAAAAGAACTCATATAATAAATACAGTGCTTTTTTATCTAAGATATTTTCCTGCAATTCATATAAAAATTCATTATTCATAAAACTATTCCTTTCAAATTTATATACGACATTAAATTGTAAAATTATATTTCATAAAAAAACAAAACTTATAATAATATTAAATCCCTTACCCATTCACATTATACCATTTTTACTTTAAAATTCAAGTAATGTAATATATTGTAATAAACTTTAAAATATACTTAATTATTTTACCCTGTTCTTATGTAAGTTGTATTTTTAATTATCATAGTTAAAATCTCCCTATGTAAAACACAAGGAGATTTCACTTTAAAATTTATTTCACAATATTATATATAGCTTTCTCTGCATACTTAGTAGTTACTATTTCATCATATGGTGCTCTTTTATCCAGTTCTCCTGCAAGTTCCATTACATCCATTAGTCTATTTAAACTTTCTTCTTTTAATATTGGATTTTCACACCAAGCATCTATTTTCTTATATCTTTCAATTACCACTACTAAATCTTCTATTTTAATATCAGTAAAAAATGGCTGTATAGATTTAGCTATATCTTCAGAACTATGATTTTGAACATATAACTGTCCTTTATATAAAGCATTTGTGAACTTTTGAACTATTTCAGGATTTTTTTCCATATATGTGTTGGTTACAGAATATGCTGTAAAAGGAATTTCTCCTGATAATTCTCCTATAGATGCTACTATATACCCTTTATTTTGTTTTTCCATAGCTGTAGCTAATGGTTCAAACAAAGTTACATAGTCTGCTTCTCCTGAAGTAAATGCTCCGCCCATTACATTAAATTGTATATCTGTCCTTACATTCACTTCTCCACTTTTAACATTTTCCCCTATGGTAAGTCCAGCATTCTTTATTGCATATTCTAAACTCATTTCAGGCACACCGCCTTTTCTTCCGCCAAGTAGCTCCTTACCTTTTAAGTCTTCCATTGTAAAATTATCATGTGCTTCTCTAGCCACTAAAAAACTTCCATCTCTTTTAGTAACTTGAGCAAAGTTTATAGCATAATTTTTACTTTCTTTGTTATGAACATAAATTGAAGCCTCTGGTCCCATAAGTCCTATTTGTACTTCGTCTGAAAGAAGTGCAGCCATAGTTTTATCTGCTCCTTGAGCTGCTATAAGCTCTATATCTAACCCCTCTTCTTTAAAAAACCCTTCACTAATTGCTACATATTGAGGAGCATAAAATATAGAATGAGTAACTTCTGCAACTTTTATCTTAACTAAATCATCTTTTTTAGAGCAGCCACTTAAAATAACTGCAACTACTGATAAACAAGCTAAAATTGATCCTATTTTTTTTATTTTACTCATAAATTCACCACCACCTAAATTTTTATATAAAAAACAACTCAATTTCTTTTTTCTTTATAAAGTTTTTCTATAATATTAACAATTTGATACATAATCAATGCACAAATTGCTAAAACAACAACACCCATCATAACTAAATCTAATTTAAACACTTGTCCACCGTATACTATTAAATAACCTATTCCATATCTAGATACTAAAAATTCACCAACAATGACTCCTACCCAAGACATGCCTATATTTATTTTTACTATATTTATGATGTTTCCTATATTTGAAGGAAGTATAAATTTTCTTAGTATTTGTCCTTTAGTAGCGCCAAAGCTTTGAAGCATCTTAATTTTTTCCTCATCTGCATTTATAAAATAGTTATAGGCAGATAAAATTGTAGTCACTACTGATATTGTTATTGCTATTACAACTATTCCTTTAATTCCTGCTCCTGCCCAAACAATAAGAATTGGAGCCAGTGCAGTTTTTGGCAGAGCATTTAAAACAACTAAATAGGGATCTAAAATTTTTGAAGCAGTTTTAGACCACCAAAGCATTATGGCTATTAAAATCCCTAAAACCGTTCCTATTGTAAACCCCAGTACAGTTTCCCATACAGATATGCCTATATGTTTAAATAGCTCTCCATTTTTCATATAGCTCATAAATAGTTCATGTATATCTGATGGCTTACTAAATAAAAAAGTATCTATAATATTAACTCTCGCCAAAACTTCCCATAATATTAAAAACAATATAAGAATAAATATTTGCCAAAACAATATCATTCGTTTTTCTCTTTTTTTCTTTCTTAAAAAATTTTCATAGGGTGTTAAAGAATTATTTTTCATAGATATCTAACTCCTTCCATAAAAGATTAAAATAATCCTTAAATTCTGGCGCTTTCCTTGCAGATAAAGGAGTTTTCTCTTCATCAATTGTAAGATTAATATCATATGTGCTTTTAATTGTTGATGGTCTTTTAGATAAAACCATGACAAAATCAGCCATTGATATAGCTTCAGATATATCATGAGTAACAAGTATAGTTGTTTTTTTCTCATTTTTTATGATTTTATAAATGTCATCATTAACTAAAAGTCTAGTTTGATAATCTAATGCTGAGAAAGGTTCATCTAAAAGTAAAACATCTGGATCAACAGAAAGAGTTCTAATTAATGCAACTCTTTGCCTCATACCTCCAGATAATTCTTTTGGATATCTGTTTCTAAACTCCCAAAGTCCATAAACCTTCAAAAGACTTTCTATTTTTTTTATTGCCTCATCATTAAGTTTTTTTTGTATTTCAAGTCCAATAGTTATATTGTCCATTATAGTTCTCCACTCTAAAAGGTGATCTCTTTGAAACATATAGCCAATCTTACCATTGATTTGAACTTCTCCAGAAGTTGGCTTTAAAAGATTACTTAAAATATTTAGCATTGTAGATTTACCGCAGCCAGAAGGACCTAAAAGTGCTAAAATTTTTCCCTCTTCTACAGAAAAATTTAAGTCTTTAAGAACTTGAAGTTCTCCTTCTAGAGTATAAAAACTCATATTAACATTATTAACTTTTACAATAGTTGACACTTTCACACCTCCCAATACAATACTTGGGCAAATAAATAAAATTTGTATAATTATCCTTATAATATATTATTTAAAATGACACAATTTGCTATAACTAAATTTAAAATTTTCTATCTTAATTGTAAATTGTGTATTGTGTCTTATTAAAACCCCTTCTTTCTTCCCCATTTACTCCTTGCTTTAATAATATATAACTAAGTTTTTTAAAAAAATAATGAAAAATACAGTTAAAAATTTATTATGTAAACCGTATAAATATCCATCAAGTACAGCTATTCATATATCCTGGCAAAAAAATAATGCATGTATATTTACTATACACGCATTATTTTTTATATACTTTGTTTAATGTATGTGAACAAAATTATTATAGATGTTTATCTCCTTCTTGCCAGTCTATTGGGCAAAGTCCGCCAGATTGAAGTGCTTTCAATACTCTTAATGTCTCGTCAACACTTCTACCTACATTTAAATCATGCACAACTGAATATTTAACATATCCTTCTGGATCAATTATAAATAATCCTCTTAAAGAAACTCCTTGTTCTTCAATAAGTGTACCATATTCTTTTGCAACTTGTTTTGTTATATCTGAAGCCATAGGGAAATTAATTTCTCCAAGACCATTCTTTATCCATGCTTGATGAGAATATTCTGAGTCAATACTTACTGACAATAATTCAGCATTCATTTTTCTAAATTCATCTGCTCTTTTGCTAAAACCTGTAATTTCTGTTGGGCATACGAAAGTAAAATCTAATGGATAGAAAAACATTACTAACCATTTGCCATTATAATCTGATAATTTTACTTCCTTAAATTCACTTCCATCACCTAAAACTGAATTCATTTTAAAATCTGGTGCTTTTCTACCTACTAATCTTTCCATATATTTCTCCTCCTTAAATTCAAATTACCTCTTTTTTCTCATTTTGTATTTTATACCTTGTATAATTTTATTATATAACACTTGAAAATAATTATCAATAGTAAATAATAATTATTATTAATTCAAATAGTTATTTACTATATTATGTGTTTTAAAAATAAAATTATAACTGCTCTACTCTTCAATTATGGATAGACGAGAAAATTTATTTAAAACTATTTTAATTGCTATAACATCATCTAAAAATCCTATTGGAAATATAAAATCTGGAATTATATCTGTTGAAATAATAAAATAAAGCAATCCACTTCCAAGTATTATCAGCTCTTTTGTAGTTATATTATCAGAAGAAAACAATTTATACATTTCTTTTAATTTATCAATAAATACTCCATTTCCCCCTATATTTTTAATTTTTTCACTAAAATTATTATGCACCATTGAACTTCCTTCTGGAGTTAAAATGTATTCCTCATATTTGTCTAGCTCTTTTTTAATTCGTTCCTTCGTAAAATCCTCTTCTAAAATATTAGAAAAATTAAATATATCCTCTATATCATTAATCTTATTATTAAATTTATATTTAGATTGCTTTTTTTCTTTTCCATTGCCTAAATCATATCCTGAAGCTATTAATAATCTTTCTAAAGGTATTTCTAAAGCTTTTGAGAATTTTTCTAAATGTTTAATATTTGCCTGTTGTTTTCCATTAAAAATCCTAGAAATAGTTGATGTATCAATACTAGTAATTTTACTTAGCTTTCTAATTGAAAGAGATTTTTCCTTTAAAATAGGCTTAATTATTTTTCCCACAGCTAACCCATCTTTATTTGTATTCAAGAATCCCCCTCCTATATTAGGGACCGTTCATTACAATTCACAAAGTTCATTTATTGCATTTGTTAATTCTAATAAAAAGAATGAACCGTCCCTTTAATTTATTAGGGACCGTTCATTACAATTTACAAAG
>NZ_JACSQB010000124.1 GCF_014836835.1 Clostridium faecium
ATATCTAATAAGGCCAACTAACAAAACTGTACATAAAAATATTGGCATAATCGTACAAAAAAATATTGACATTAATAGATGCCTAACAGGTCTTAAGTGCTTGCCATGGGTGTTAAAATATTCTTCAAGGAGCTTCGTATAATCATACTTTTGAGTGACTTCAATGATTGGGAGCTTATCCACTTGGGGTTTTTGATATTCTTGCTTAACAGGTTCAAGTAATATTCTTACCTGTTAAGGCGATGAACAAATAAATGATAACATGTTCTAAAAACTTAATGTACGTTAACAGATAAATATTAATTTCGCTCATAACTTGTACCTACCTTTCTTGTTTAGAAGTTTGTTTTTTCAAGTTATAAATTACCTCAAAACAGGGAGGGGGTGCAAGTTATTATATAAAATTTAATCAAATCAAGGGGTTAAGGTAAAAGTTTAACTAAAAGCTTTTACAAAACCGCATATGATTATGGGGGGATTATATGAAAAGGAAAGATAATAATTCTTTCTTGCTAATATTCGGAACTTGGATATCTAAATTTGGGAACATTATTTTCGATTATGCTAATAACGTATGGCTTGCGTATAATTCAGGGTTTGGTCTCACAGCATTAGCTTTTTATCAAAGTTCTGAAGCTATAGTGAATATTATGTTAAATGTTTTCGGTGGAGTTGTTTCAGATAGAAAAAGAAGAAAAGTAATACTATTTGTAACTGATTTTATAAGTTTTATGTCATGTCTAATTACTAGTCTTTTTTTAAAAAGTAGCTTTGGATTTATTTGCATAATGTCAGTAAATATAATTCTGGCAATAACAACATCTTTTAGTTCACCAGCATATAAAGCGATAGTTAAGGATGCATTGGATAAAGACAGAATTAATACATATAATTCCACTGCTAATGCTGGAGCAGAGATTATTAAGTTGACAGGGCCAATGATTGCATTATTAATAGTGAATATTGTCGGAACACAAGGCGCATTATTAATTACTTCAATATCGTTTTTGGTATCGGCTGTAACTAAACTCTTACTTTTTATTGATGAGCAAAAATTTGATACAAATGTGGAAAAGCACAATTTCTTTATAGATGTGAAAAATGGCTTTATTTACTTAATTAATGAAAAAGAAATTATGTTCATTATTATTGTATCAATGTTTGTTAACTTTTTTCTTTCTGGATATAATTTGATGCTTCCTTATACTAACAATATTTTAACAGTCATGAGACCAGATATGTATGGCAAACTGCTATCTGCTGAAGCTTTTGGAGGAATTGTCGGGTCAATTATTAATAGCAGATTATATCTGCCAGATACTATAAGAAACCAATTTTTCTTTTTATCAGGATGCGGATTAAGCTTAATTTTTTTTTCAGTTTCGATTATTTTAGGTTTTTCGGCTTATGTATTATTAGCTTCTATTTTTGCGTTTGGTGGATTTCTAACTATTTATAATATACAGTTTATATCTCTTGTTCAAAATAGAGTTTCTTCTGATTATATAGGACGAGTATTCAGCATAATATTTACTTTTTCTATACTTTTTATGCCAGTAGGATCCTTTATCTTTGCTAACATTTTTAAACCTAAGCAAACAATTTCTTTTTTTGTGTTTGGTCTTGGGATTTTAATATTGAGCATAATATCAATTTTCATAAGTTATATGAATGAGAATACAAAAATAAAAAATGAAAAATAATAATGGGGGATGGGGGAATGGGTAAATTGAGAATAAGTAAAGAATTTGAAAATTGCGAGTGTATTAATAATAGACGAAATATAGAAATTGGTGTACCTCAAATCGAAAATATTGGTTGGAGTCTTGGTAATGCATGTCCTTATAATTGTAAGCATTGTTATTCTAGGTCAGTTCGTAAGCAAGGTAAAAATTTGACAAAGGAAATAATTGATCGGATAATATCTCAAATATCAAAGTTAAATGTGAAAACAATTAATTTAGGAGGAAATGAGCCTTGGTTTACAAATGGATTATATGGAGAGAGCTTGTTACCTTATATTTTAGAACAATTAAATACTAGAGGATACAAAGTAGGTATAACTACTTCTGGGATAAGTTTGTTAAATATTTGTAAATATAGCCCAGAATCTTTAAAATACATTAATGATATTGATATAAGTCTTGATTCACCTAATGAAAAAGAGCATAATGAGAGCAGAGGTGCCAACATTTATAAATTGGCAATTGAAAGCCTAAAAATAGCTCAAAAGCATAATATTGAACATAGCATTATTATTTGTGCGATGAAATGGAATTTTACATTAGATAATTTAGATAAGCTAATAGATCTTGCAATTAAATATGATGCAAATATTCGTTTTAACGTACTTAAGCCGTTGGAGAAAAAACATATGGAAATGCTTGTACCCATGGAGCAATTCTATAAAGGGTATGAATACTTACTTAATCATTGTGAAACAATTGATATAACTGAACCACGTCTTTCTTCGCTTGTCAGGAATAAGAAACGTTATAGCTGTCCTTGTGGAAATACATCGATGCGTATTCATTCTATAACTCCAGAAGGTGAAGTGTTCGTTTCTCCGTGCATATATTTGCATGATTTTAAAGTTGGAGATTTACTGAAAGATGACATAATCGATATTATAACATCAGAGCCTTTTCAGAATATGCAGATTAGGAATTACTACTATAGAGACATACTTGATTGTAGTGATTGTAAATATGGTGAAATTTGCGGTGGAGGCTGTGCTGCACAGGCATATCTTACTAATTATTGGAGAAATGGTAAAAGGTCTTTGTTAACGCATGAAGAGGATTGTTTAAAATTTCTTGAAAGTAACATTGATGTATCAAATTATTCAAAAATAATGGCTGATGATGGGCAGCTTGTACATATTAACTATCTTTGTACATGGATTGGTAAACCGCATAAGGATTATCGGAGGTAATAAAAAATGGTATATGATAGTAAGAGTAAGATTTTTCAAGTGGCAATAAAAGCTATTGTTCAAAATTCAAAGGGGCAGATTTTAATTTTAAAAAAATCTGTTGAAGAAAATCTTGAGGATGCAAGTAAAAATCTGTTCGATATTCCAGGAGGAAGGTTGGAATATGGTGAAAACTTAGAAGTGGCATTAGTGCGTGAAATCGTAGAAGAAACTAATTTACAAATAACTAATATCCAATTATTGCATGCTTACTCAGTAATCCGACCAGATAAAACACAGTTGATAATAATAACTTATCTTTGCAATTGCTTGGAGGAAGAATGCCTATTAAGTAAAGAACATACATATTGTTACTGGTTAAATGCTAATGAAATTTTGCAGTCGCGAATTTATCCTGAATGGATAAAAGACTTAGTTAAAAGAATCAGATAGTATAGACTGCTTTTGCATTTTCAATAGATGATTGCAGAATGTAAAAAATAAAATTGTAGATAACTTTTAAAAAAATAAATTTTGAAACAAACTTATGCTTGTTTGCAGTATGGAATAATAATCCGAGATAAAAATTTATGAAGCTTATCCACAAATCCACAGGGCATTATCTCATATTCGGAAATGAGTGGAGGAAGATTTATTAATGTAGGTTCTGTGACATCAGTAAAATAAATGATTGTAGAATTCCGCAACCGACTATTTCATTATAAATGTAAGGAGGGAGGAAATAATGAATAAAATAGTTTTATGTACAGTAGCGCCTGTTTCACAAAGAACAGCAGAAGAAAACCTTGGAATTGGATATTTGGCAGAAACTTTGCGTAAGAATAATTATATCGTTAGCATTATCGATGCATGGTTAACACCATTAACAGATGATAAGATTATAGAATTATTACATAATGAAATGCCTTTTTTTGCACTGGGATTTTCTTGTTATATGACGAATATTCCACGGACAATTAGTTTGATGAAAAGAATAAAAAAATTATATCCAGATGTTTTCTATATGTGTGGTGGATTTGGTCCGACCTTTAATTCTGAAGAATTCATTTCAGCGGGATTTAATATTGCCATGCGTGGAGAGGGTGAGGCAACAATTGTTGAAGTTTGTAACTATTTAACCACTGGAGAACCAACTCTAAATAATATATTAGGGATTACTTATTTGGATAGCAGTGGCAAAATCCTTGGTACCAATAGTAGGCCTTTGATTAATGATTTAGATTCTTTACCTATGCCGTCCCGTGAAACCATGCGAATGGCTATGAAAAGAAAATCTTATGTTAATATTTGTACTTCTCGAGGCTGTCATGGAAATTGTATGTTTTGTTCTGTAATTGCTTTTTTTAGGAAATCACCTGGAAAGCATTGGAGGGGACGTTCTGTAACAAGCATAGTAGATGAAATTGAACTCTTGTATAAAGGGGGAGTTCGTTACATTAAAGCTGTTGATGATAGTTTTATTGACGGTGATAGAGATGCAGATTGGTGCAGGAAATTAGCGGATGAATTAGAACGACGAGGAATAAATGTTATTCTACGCAGTGCAATGAGAGCAGATAAAGTAACAGATGAGATTTTATATCATCTGAAAAGAGCTGGATTTATATCCTTTTCTGTTGGTATTGAAAATGGTTCTCCAAGTGCTTTGAAACGAATGAATAAGTTGGCTTCTTTAGATATTAATATAAAAGCATTGCAATTATTCAAGAAGCATGGTCTTTATATGCAGGCAGGGTTTATTTTATTTGACATTGATACAACTTATCAAGAGCTTTTTGAAAATTATCAATTTCTAAAAAAATATGATTGGATGATAACAAAAGGTATATTTTCTGAGATGTTTGCTGCTGAAGGTACTGCATATACAAATAAATTAGCAAAAAATAACAATTTAAAGTACGGTAATACAATTTTTGATAATTCCCATTATGAAATTAAGGATATAGCAGTTAGAAAAGTTCATTTTGGTTTTAAAATATGGCATAAGAGCCATATCGTTCTATATGATATGGCGGTAGAGCCATTAACGTCTCCAAAAACAATTGATATGAAATATTTCGAAAAATTTTATGATTTGCAATATAGATTAAAAAATTATGATATAGATTTCTTTGGAGATTTACTTATTCTTATTGAATCAAAGAAAGAATATGGTTATGAAGAAATTGAAAATTACGTAACTGAAAGAATTCAAAATATGAGAAGTGTATATCATGAATTAATGCAGGAAGTACAGAAATTATATGAAGATTGTAATTTGATTTATGATGCTGATAAAAATCCTTTTTTTGAGTGATAATAACCTGTGGTAGCGTTAAAAGTTTATGAAAACTACCGGTTAGTGGAAAAAAGTTATTACAAACGTATTAGGGGAAGATTAGCAATTAGATTAATCTTAATTTAGAGCATGGCAAACAAGCCTTGAAGAATGTATTTTTAAATCAAGACTGTAAAGTGGATAGTGTTTCTAAGCAGAAACAGTACAATATTTTTGTGAAAGCTCAAGTATTTTTCCATATTTGGTCGACATATGCGGTAGTGATAGTACTGTAGGGATTTCAATTGGAGGCTTGTTTTCAATAGAAAAATGAGATCTAAGAAAGTTATAGAAAGCAGTAAACAGAGTTACATGGGCAAATAGAGCCATCATCACACCAAAATACCAGTACCTTTATAATTACCTTTGTAAATCTTATTAAGTCTTTCAATAGCTCATTTAAGTGGTCTGAATAGCTTTGAGGTTTCATCAACATTAGATAAACCAAAACCTGTTCAATGTTAAAATAAATACCATTTTGAGAAAAATTGTTGAGCTGATAAGTGTAAAGGTTACCATCAGTTATAAATTTAAGGTTTGAAGGTATGTCTTTAATTTTTGATAAGACATCATTTAAAGTATAGATACATGATATTTTATTACGATTAGGAGATATCCTGTGACAAAGTACAATTTTCTTTACGGAATCTATAAAGAAGAATATATAATGCTATTTGCAATTGACTCTGATATAAGTTTCATCTCCACAATAGAAGCCAGAAAGGTCATAGTTATAGTTTTGGATAAATGGTTGAGCCGTAAGCAAAGCAGCATTTAAGTAGTTTGAGATGTTCTGATGAGAAATATCTATACTATGAACATCTTTTAGTAAGGAAGTTGTTTTGCGTAAGCCCTAGTTAATGTTTGGACACTCTAATATTAGATAAATCAACTTTAAATTTAACCTTATTATCAGATGAAAGCGAATCAAAATCAATATTAAATTCCTAAAGATATAACGCAATTTAAGTTTTTCGGAATTTTTAGAATATCACCACAAAAACTATAAACCTAAAGGAGGTTACTGGCTACGTGGTTGATTAATTAGAATATATTTATTTTTATTCATCATTTAGTTATTTAATTTTATTTAGGTAATAAGTACATTTCTCATTAGAGCATTTGTACACATTGAAATCTTTTAGTTTTTTGCGTAGCTTAAGAGCTTTATCACAATGAGGACACTTAAATGTTAGAGTTTTAATTTTTTTATAAGGGGGAGGTATATTATGAATGTTTTAAATGAACTGAATAAGTATTCGGAAATTAATCCAAAAAAAATTGCGGTATTTAGTGAAAGATATGCATTCACGTATGAAGAAGTAAATCGGATATCTGGAAATATTGCTTATCAGATACATAATTGTATTGGTAAGAATAACCGTGTGTTGATTGATTTACCACATAGCATTTCAACTATTATAGGTATCTTAGCTGTATTGAAATCTGGTAACACCTATGTGCCAATTGAACAGAATATAATTCAAAGTAAAAAAATAAATATTATAGAGCAAACGAATTGTGCATATGTAATTTGTTCTAATGGCGATAATTATTATGGATGGAACTCTTTGGTTTTATCAGATGATAGTTTGCGTAGTCATATCTATCAAAACAATTTCTTAGATAAAGTTGATTTCCCAGAGATACCATATATTCTTTTTACATCTGGTAGCACAGGAAACCCTAAAGGAGTAAAAATAACAAAAAAAAATCTTTGGTATATTTTAGATAATATGCAAAGAATTAGTCCTGTGGAACAATCTTCTGTATATTGCTTCTCAACACCATATACTTTCGACGTTTCTATTACAGAAATATTTGGATGGATAATAGGTAATGGTTCTGTAGCGGTCTTTGATGTGCGCGATTTGAATAAATTTCGAAACTTAATATCGCTAATTGATAAATATAAGATTTCACATTTTTGTGCTTCGCCTTCAGTTTTAATGACAATTTTTAATATGTGTTCGAAATCAGATTATGAAGTTATAAGTAATAATATTAGATATTTAATGGTAGCTGGTGAGCGGTTCGATCCTAAACTTGCTCAAATATGGCATGAACAAGCGTTAAAATGTCATTTGCTTAATTTATATGGTCCAACTGAAGCAACTGTTTATGCAACATATCATGAAGTTACTCCTGATGATTTAAATCAGAAAGAGATCCCTATAGGGCTACCATTAAAAAATGCAAGAGTAGAAATATTGGAAAAAGATGATAAAGGATGTGGAGAATTAGTTATATATGGAGAAGGGATAGCAGATGGATATTTGAATAATAATGAACTAACGAATAAATTTTTTGGAGAGGTTGAAACTGGTGAACGATATTATAAAACGGGTGATATTGTTTACGAATACAATAATGAGTTGGTTTTTTTATGCAGAAAAGACAATCAAATACAGATACATGGTATAAGGATTGAACTTGGCGAAATCGAGTATTATTTATCAAATGAGTATGATATCAATAAAAGTGTTGTAATATATAGTAATAATAAATTAATAGCTTTTCTCCAGCCCCAAAACAGCCAATTTAACATTTATGAATTTGAGAAGAGAATGAGAGAAAAGCTTCCACTATATTTACATCCAAATGAATATGTTGTTTTAAGCGATTTTCCATTAACAACAAGTGGCAAGATTGACAGAAAGAGATTAATGCAAGAGTATGATTTGAGAACAAAACTTACAGAATACAATGCTAATAATTTTGCATTTAGTAATGATGAAAGCATAATAGCAAATTTATTTTCTTCTGAACTTAAGATAGCTTATGATAGAATTAGTAAAAAGTCGGATTTCTTTGAGCTTGGTGGCGATTCACTCTCGGTAATAAGTTGTCTGGTATTTCTTGAAACCTATTATAAGCGTGAATTTGATGTGGATTTATTTTATACTTACCGAACAGTAGAAGAAATTGCCAAACATGTACAGAAAGAAGCTCAAGTTATTGATAATAAGGAAAATATAAAAATTGATATTACACAAGTACAGAAACAGCAATTTGTTGAATATTCTACTATACAACATACGGATATAGAAATAAAAAAATATCTTACTCACTATGTACAAAGATCATATTTCTATAAGAAATATGATGGCTTTCTGAGCTTCAAAGCGAATTATGACAATAGTTTCGATTTGTGTGATATTGAAGAAGCAATAAAGAGAGTTATAAGGACTCATCCTTTGCTAAGAAGTATAATTGTCGAAATTGATTCTGATTTGTACTTTAGTGAGTTTGAATTGGATTTCAATAGACATATAATTCCGATAATAGAGGTAGAGGATTGCGACCTTAAAAGTTATATTAACCGATTGGAAATGCTTTTAAAGCCACTTTTATATAACGCCAGATATAACAATAAGTTAATGGCTTATTTTTGTATATTAAAAGCTCCGAGCGGATATACGGTATACTGTGCTGTCGATCATTGCATAGTAGATGGAGCGAGCTTAAATATATTAAGGAAAGATATAGGTTTGTCGCTTAGTAAAGGAGAATTACCTATGCCGAGGTATACTTATCAGCATTATTGTGAAGAAATTCGCAAAAATAATAATCTTAATTTTGTTTTGAAGCACGAATATACTTCTTTTTTACAAGGATTAAACTTACATGAGAATAAGAAAAAGTTATTTGATCTTGTAGATGAGAGTGAATTGATCTACGAAAATGAATGTGATTTAATTGATTCCGAAGAAGTCAGCATTCTTGCATCTTATATCTCTGCTGAAAAATTATCGGATAAATTAGATACACAAAGCATCATTGTTAATAGTATACTTAATATTAGAAAATTTAAATTATATGACTTTTCATACACGATTGGAGATATGCATACTCGAGTACCTCTTGTTTATAATAAAAATGAAACTTTTGATGAGTTTTATGCTCGTGCAAAAGATGTGATTGAAAATATTTATAAAAGAAATTTCTTCTGTCCACGATATACAGCATTATGTAATTACCCCGCAATTTCTTCTGAACAAGAATACATCAATAATATATATGAAAAGCAAGTTAAGATTTCTTTCAGCTTCCTAGGAATACAGACTGATGAAGATTTTAATGTTTATAAGTCAACAATAAGAGATATTCATAAAGGGTTACAAAAGCTTGCAAAGCATCAACTATTTGTTACTGGAATTATTAACCGTGGCAGGCTTTATCTTTATTCTAATAAAAAAATATCTAGTGACTAAATATATTAGATACCAAAACTCGAATTTTCATGCCGTTTTTTTAAAAAATATCTTCAAGTTGTTGAGGAGTCATATAATGTGTGCAACCATGAATTCTTTTTCTGTTATACGATATTCTATATATTCAAATATAGCTAATATTGTAGTATCAAAATTCTAGTATACAGTTAAGTGTACTTTTTTTAGCACAGAATGAAAGAAATCTATATAAAATATTGATTATAGGAAATATAATTAATTTTAGTGCATTGAAAATTGTCCACTATGAAATATAGCATTATATGCATAAAACATTTTAACAACAGAAAGTTAATATTAAGATAGCAATAAATAGTGTATAAAAAGTAAAAATTTAAAATTTTCAAGAACCCTTTAATTTAGGGGGTTCATCTTTTCGCAAAACAAATAATTCTGCGTATTATTATCATCTTTCTATCAAAACACACTGTGAAGCCGTAGTGAAGTTAACAAAGTAATTAAAATTAAATAATGAATATTTAATAAAAAATTTATTTTAGAGCTCACAGGCTATGGCTGTGAGCTTTTTGCACATTCAAAAAGGAATAGAAAAAGCCTTGGAAAAGGAAGAAAAAATTAAGAAAAATAGATAAAGAAAGACTTAAATATTTTCATAGATTAAAATCAGAGATATCAGGAGATGAATAAATAGTGATTAGGGTTTTTTCACATATTAAATAATTTAGACTTAATGTTCAGCAATACTTTACGATATATTATATTGAATGGTTTTTTATTAATATAAAATTTTTTACTAGCCAAATTAAGGGGGACATAATATATGAAATCTAAGAAATTAAAATTATCATTGCTATTGGGTGCTTATGCATTGTGTTCAATGTTATTAACAAGTCCTGTCAAGGCAGAGGTTGGAGTTGTTCAGGGTGCTACACCTATTAACCAAGGTATGGCTATTCACGAAGACGACTTTACAATATACAATGATAAAATTGCTGCATCTTTTGCAGTAGGAACAAATAATTACTGGAATATGACAAATGGAAGTATCCTTGATATTGCTATTATGAAAGATGGAAAATTTGGTGTTGATTTAGTAAATGATATTGAATTTCTAAACAATTACTGGACATCTACAGGATCATTTAATGGTGAAAATCTACAAAAAACTCCAAAGGAAAATATTACATATAAAATAGAAGGAGATAAGGTTGTTGTTACTGCTAAAACAAGATATTGGACAGCAGGACATAAATTACCTCTAAACGTCACAATTGAATATACATTAGAAGATGGTAAAAATTATATTGGTTTAAAAACAACTGTTGAAAATCCAGAAGGAAATGATGTTTATGAAAACATGTGTGGAGGATATTCAATTAGTACTTTAGCTGCTAGTACTTTTGGACCTTTTGGATATTATCCAGATAAAAAAATAACTGGTATTGGAATTGGCGCTGATAAAGATGTTAATGAAAGATTTGGAAATTATGTTGTAACTTATGATAAAAATTATGCTGTTTCCGTTCAATTAGATGGAGCAAATACTTATAAAGGGTCAAGTGGATATAAGGATGTCTATATAAATAATACAATTGAACCAGGAAAGACTTATGTTTTTACAGGAGAAATCTTAGTCTCAGATAAAGGTGAAACAACACCTATTATTGAACGTTTCATGGAAAAAGATCCAACAATTCAATCAGCAAATGTAAAGGGTGTAGTTAAGGATTCTAAGGGGAATTCTGTAAAAGATGCATTTGTAGTAATTAATAAAAAAGGTTCTTATAAAGAAACTGTAAAATCTCATGGTAAAGAACAACTTAAAAAGGACATTATGCAGCCATTTGCTTGGAAAATAACAGATGAAAATGGTTATTTTGAATTTGATTTACCAAAAGATGAGTATGAGGTTCATGTTGAAGCTAAGGGATATACACCATCAGATACTAAGAAGTTAAGCCTAACAGAAAATTCAACATTAGATTTTATGGTTAAAGATGGAGCTAAAGCTTCTCTTAAAGCTGTCGATGAAAAGGGAAATCCAGTTGATTTTAAGGTAACTGTATCAGGAATTACATCAACATTTAAAACAATTGGTGGAAATGTATTCTTTACAGATCCAAAAACACATGAAGCTAAATTTGAGGTATCAGCTCCTGAAAATCCTGTAACTTTTACAATTACACGTGCTAGTGATTATGAATCACTTCCAGTTATAATAACAAAAACAATAAAGCCCGGTGAAACAATTAATGAAAAGGTTGTAATTCCTACATTAATAAAAACAAATTCAAGAAATTGGTATAGCATGGACAATCATCAACATGCAGACTTTGGTGATGGTGCAACACCAGTTAAAGAACTATATAAAGCTCAAATTGCAGCAGGCTTAAATTATAACCTTGTTTCAGATCATGATGCAGTAGTAAATGATCCTCTTATGGCTGAATTAGCTAAAGAAGGTAACAGACCATTTATTCCAAGTCTTGAAGTTTCTCCAGGCTGGGGTCATTGGGGGATTTTAGGTGTTGATTATACAAAGGATCCAATTTCTCCAGACTTAACTCCAGCAGAAATAATTAAAGCTGGACATGATATGGGTGCTCTTGTAGTTGTTAATCATCCATATACAGAATATGGTTTCTTCTATAATAGAGATAGCGTTAAAGGTGGATATGATGAAGGTACTGAAGACTTCGATTTACTTGAATTACAATCTACAATTGATTTAACTGATAGTAATAACATGGATAAAAGAGCATTAGATTCTGCAATGGGATATTGGAATAAAGGTATTAAAAAATACTTAAGTGCAGGTTCAGACCAACACGATGTAACTTCAGGATTATACCCAGGAATTATCAGATTATATGCTCATATTGAGGGAGAAAATACAACTGAAAAGTATCTTCAAACAATAAAAGATGGTCATAGTTATGTAACAATGGGACCTATATTTACACCAAAAGCAAACACAATGTTTGGTACAACACAAAAAGTGAAAGCAGGTAAGAAATACACGCTAAATACAGAAATCCAAGCTGTTAATGGATTAAATCATATTGATGTTTATAGCGAAGGTAAGATTATTGCATCAAAAGATTTTAATAATACACAAGATGCTGTTAAATATAAACTAGATGTAAAACCAACAAAAAATACATGGTATAGTTTTGTTGCAACTGATGGAAAAGGTCACTATGCAGTTACAAATCCTGTTTGGGTAGAGGTTGTAGATAATAATAAAAAAACAGAGTCAAATGAAAACCATGGTCAAAATAAAAAACAAAATCACCAAAAAAATCAAGGCCAGCAAAAAAAACAGGATTAAATAAAAAAATAAAAATGACTACAGTTGAAGAGGAGACTTTCAAAAGTTTTCGTAAACTTAATGAAACATAAAAAACAGCATCTTAGGATGCTGCTTTTTTATGTTGGGGGACGGTTCATATTTTAAAGCATGATTAGTAATCACTATAGTTTAGGGACGGTTCATATTTTAAAGCATGATTGGTAATTACTATGTTTAGGGACGGTTCATATTTAAAGCATGATTAGTAATTTTATATGTTTAGGGACGGTTCATATTTTAAAGCATGATTAGTAATTACTATACTCTAGGGACTGTTTATATTTAATGTATAATTAATAATTACTATAGAATCTTTTGTGATTATTGATATTTAGATTTTATTAAGATGTTTTAAGTTTCATGAAGCATAGATTATATAAAAATACTATATGATTAAAAATAACCTTCTAACATAGAGTTTTATGTTAGAAGGTTTGCTTTTATATAAAATCACCTAATTTATTGTTATATTTAATTACTTAATCATATACCATAATTTTCATGGAGAAAATCTTTGTATTTACCATCATATTTAACTTCACCATTTTCCATTTAAATCACTCTAAAATCATCTTTTATAAAGGTTCTTCTATGGGTAACTGAAATTACAGTTAAATTTGTATTTTCACATAAATTTTCTATGGTATCAAGGATTTTGCTCTCTGCTTCCAAATCTAAGCTTGCACTGACTTCATCTAAGAGCAGTATTTTGGGTTTCCTAAGAATAGCCATGGATAGTGCCAATCTTTGTCTTTCTCCTCCTGATAAATTTACTCCATTTTCACTTAAATCAGTATCTAAACCTTCCGGTAATTTGTTAATAACACCTGTTAATTCAGCTATCTTTATTGCTTTAAGCATGTCTTCTTTTGTAGCTTTTGGATTTGATAGAGATAAGTTATATCTTAAGGAACCTTTTAATAAACTAATATTTTGAGATACCAATGCAATATTACTTCTTAAATAATCTAGTGGATAGCTATTTATATCTTTAGAACCAATAATTATAGAATTAGTTGGAGATTTATAAAAACCTAATAATAAATCTAATAATGTAGATTTTCCGCAACCGCTATCGCCCATAATAGTTACAAGTTCTCTCTCTTTAATTGAAAATGAAATATTTTTTAATATATCTCTATAATCATCATAAGGAAACTTAAGATTATTAAAGATTATATCTCCTGAAGCTTTCTCATCAGGGTTACTACTTGGGGAATTTGTATACTCATCATCCATAGATAAAAATTGGAAATTTTTATTTTGTACTCCTAACTGTTTTTGAATATATACGTTACTTGATGAAAGTACGTTAAATAGTCCGAATAATTTAGGTAAATAAGCTGTAAATGCTATGAGTTCACCTATAGTTATATTATTATTTATTACTTGAACTGAGCACATGATAAAGCAATAGCTGTAAACAAAGCACCAACTAATTCTTTAGAAATTGTTAAAGATAAGGTTTCAACTATGACTCCTTTTCCAAATATTTTTAGGTTTTTAGCATTTACATTTATATTATTTATTTCATCTATTCTTTGTTTTTGTGAGTATTGAGATTTAATAAGCTTTACAAATTTAAAAGATTCTGTAATTTTTGAGTTTATTTCTGAGTCATAATCCACAATTTCACTAGCTAGATTTTGAGCTTTTTTACCTAAAAGAAAAGAAGGTAATACAGCCATTGAACAAGATAAAATCATTACTATAGTTGTTATAGGACTTATTCTATATAACAGTATGAATATAATGATAATCATTACACTGCTAGATATAGACATAGGTAAATCATGAAGCCAAAAGTAAAAGAAATCAGTAGTATCTACTCCAAAATAAGAAGCCAATTTACCTGAGTCATTATCCTTAAAAAATTTCATAGGCTGATTAAGAAGCTTAGAAAAAATTTTACTCTTTACTTTAAAAGAAAGTTCTTTAACTTTTACCCATACAATATATGTAAAATATGTATTTATACTAGTTGATAAAAAAGGTATTAGCACCATTATTGCTGTAACAATATATATAGATTTAAGTTTTTTTGCTAGTATATAAATATCAACTATACTCTGAAAAAGCTTTGGTGGAATAATGGCTAGTATATCTGATGAAAATAACAGTACTAAAGACAACATAAAATAAAGATAGTATTTGCTTTCATTTTTTATAATTTTTTTTATATGCTTGGTATCCATAAATTTTCTCCTTATAAGCTATTAAACTTAAATTCTATAAATTTACTAATGTGTAATATTTACATTGATAGTAAAAAATTTACACTGAAAAGTCAATATTAAATATAAAAAG
>NZ_JACSQB010000129.1 GCF_014836835.1 Clostridium faecium
AACTTATTATATTCTCTTTCCAATATAGAATATACAATTACATTGCTGTATCCGCCTATTTGATAATTATAATAATGCTCTCTTAATATTCCATCCTCACAAAATCCCATTTTCTTTATTAAAGCTATGGAAGGAAAATTTTCTTTATCTATCATGGCAACAATCTTATTCATATATAATTCTCTAAAAGCAAATTTAAGAATTCTATTTATACATTCACTAGCAACTTTTTTTCTCCAATACTTCTTAACTACAGTATATCCTATTTCCATATTATTTGAGTATAAATCAATATTATAAAAACCTACATCACCAAGGAATTCATTAGATATTTTATCAATTATAGCCCATCTAATGCCTTCTTTATTTTTGTACATACTTTCTATTTTATCTAAATACATATTGGCTTGCTTTTTAGCATCTATAATTTCAGTACCAGAATATTTCATAACCTCTTTATCTGAAAAAAGTTTTTCTATATCCTTTAAGAGACTCTTATCATATCTACAAAGTATAAACCTTTCTGTCTCTAAAGTAGGAAATTCTTCAAAACATTTATTTCTTAATATAGTATGATAGTCTAACTCACAGTTCATTTACATCACTTCCTTGTTTAACAGAGAATTGAAAGTCTTAAAAGATTCTCTTTTAAAAGAAAACTTTTTATCAACTAAAATAATTACGTTATATAATCAACTGGTTAATTATTTAAGAATCTCTCTAAATATATATTACCAAATATTCAGAATACTTTCATGGTACTTCATACCATTATAAAGCTTATATAATACTATTACAGTTGATTATTATAAGTATAGTGCCTATAACTTATAATTTAGTTGTTATACTTTTTATTTTTACCAAATAATAATAAAAAATATTATATTCAAATTAATTTTTACATATTTACAATAATTTATTATTTTAAAATAAGCAACTACCAATTACATATTACTAGCATAATGTATATTAATAATTAGTTTCCATGTAGCATGACGCTTTAATCTTCTAAATTGACAATAATTTCAGTTAGCAGTAGAATCATTTTACTATCAGCCGTCTAAATATCAATATAATTATTTATTTTCTATTAGTTTGTACAAATTAAAGGAGATGATTACATTGTCATTAAATAATTTTTATTTTAAGGATAAATTAGGAAAAGATATATATGTATATAAGTGGACTCCAGAAAGCTCAAATATAAAAGGAGTAGTGCAAATAGCTCACGGAATGGCTGAACATGCTGGAAGATATGATGATTTTGCAAAATTTTTAAATAAAAATGGATACATTGTTTATGCTGATGATCATAGAGGCCATGGTAAAACAAGTCCTAATGAATTAGGATATATGGGTGATGGTGATGTATTTCATCTTATGGTAAATAATCTTAAAGATTTAACAGATATAATAAAAAAAGAAAACCCTAATTTACCTGTTTTTTTATTAGGTCACAGTATGGGTTCTTTTATTTCTTTAAGATATAGTGAACTCTATGGAAATGAGTTAAAAGCATTAATTTTATCAGGAAGTAACGGAAAACAAAATTTAAAATTTTCTTTTGGTGCATTGGTAGCTAAAATAGAAATGAAGAGAAAAGGACCTAAAGCTCCTGCTACTCTTATGGATAGGTTAAGTTTTGGAAGTTTTAATAGTAAATTTAAACCTAATCGCACAAATTGTGATTGGCTTACAAGAAATACTGATGAAGTAGATAAATACATTAAAGATAAACTGTGTGGAAGTATACATTCAACATCATATTTTTATTATTTATTAAAAGGACTTAAAAAGAATTATAAGTATAAAAATTTAAATAATATTCCAAAAAACTTACCTATATTATTGGCATCAGGTAAAAGTGACCCTGTAGGAATGATGGGTCAAGGTGTTAAAAACCTTCAAAACTCTCTAAGAAATGCAGGAGTTAAAAAGGTTGATATGATACTTTATGATAATGCAAGACATGAGATATTAAATGAAATTAATAAAGAAGAAGTTTATAGTGATATGATAAATTTTTTAAATAAGAATAGAATATAGTTATTCAATTAAAAATTGAGAATTATGAATATACCTTAATTCTCATTGAAAAATTTCAAATTAGTTCTGTGGCGGTGGGCAGTGCTCACCACATATTATTTAACTAATATTAAAACATAAAAAGCTGGAGAACGCTGTTCTCCCCTACAATAAAAACTAGCAATATAAAGTTGCTGGTTTTTTTAATTGTCTTATTCTACCCATAAATTTGTTATAATGTCACTGATTTTTGTTCTGAGCTATACTGTACTCCAAGGCAAGTATTATACAATTGAGAATTCTCCATAATAAATTCTCAATTGTATAACTTTGTTATATTTATTTTAATTGTTAAAAGTTTTTGCTAAATCAGTTAATGCTTCATTATGTACTCTATAAACAGTCCATTCGTCCATAGGAACTGCACCTAATTGTTTATAGAATTTAATTGATGGTTCATTCCAATCAAGGCACCACCAATCAAGTCTGCCGCATTTTCTATCTACAGCAAGTTTAGCTAAGAAAGAAAGCAGTATTTTTCCAAATCCCTTTCCTCTCATTTCTGGTTTTACATATAAATCTTCTAGATAAATACCTGGTCGTCCCAAAAATGTTGAAAAATTATGAAAAAACAAAGCAAAACCTACTGGTTTACCTTCATATTCACCAATTACAACTTCTGCTACTTTACGTTCAAATAATGATTCTTTTAAAATTTCTTCTGTAGCAACAACTTCATGTAATAATTTTTCATAGTCTGCTAATTCCTTGATGAATTCTAAAATTAGCGGAACATCTTTTTCTTCTGCAAATCTCAAGTTGAAATCCTTTACTTTAGTACTAATTAAAGCTGTCATGTCTTACCTCCTAATAATTAACCATAATTTTATAATATACAATTCTATTTACTATAAAAGGATTATAACATGAATTTGGAATAAAAAGAATATTCAGCATTATAGTCTTAAGCCTCCATTTAATTTATAATTTACCATAAGTACTCTCAATTGTGGAGATTTATCAGTTATCATTGAGAAATTTAGGCTTTATTAATTATAGCAGTGAACAGTATTTTCCACATATTTCTGTTTTAATGTGGAATTATAATATCAACTTACAAGAGCTAGTTAGCAATGTTCACCCCTACAACAATTTTATTGCTAATTAATAATTTTATTTAAAAAATTATTTTATTTAACAATAAAAAAACTCAGTAAACAAAGTTTACTGAGTTTTGGCAGGGGCAGCAGGACTCGAACCCGCAACCAATGGTTTTGGAGACCACTACTCTACCAATTGAGCCATACCCCTACGACGAAGATAATTATATCATACTATTTATACAAATACAATATGAATTTTATCAAATACTTAATTCAATTTCACAAAACTAAAATTAATTTAAAATAATAAGTTATTATTTTAGCCTATTTTATATGATAATCAGCAATTAAAACCTTTTCATTTTTTTAATTATGAAAATTTATCACCTTTTACATATATAAAATAGGCTAAACATTTGAGTAAATATATAAATTATAGATATATCATATCTATAATTTATCTGTATACTTAAGAATTTGTATTAACAAGTTGCTATACTTATATTTATATAATTGAGAATTGACCATTGACAATGAACGTTAATTAATACATTAAATTCTAAGGTAATTTATATATATTTATTATTGCACGTTAAAGCCTGATGATTTAACTTTTGATAATATTTCATCAAAATTGTCTGTTCTAATTCTTACTACAATTTCTTTAACTTCTGTCTTACTCTTTGGGTCCACAACAACAAAGCTTATTATATCCCCTTTGTTTTCAGTAATAATTTTAGATAATTTTGATATTTGACCTGGGATATCGTGTGCTATAACAGCTAAACGATGTCCTTTGTTTAGTCCAAATAGTTCAGTAAATTGATGGAATATTCCATAGTGAGTTACTATTCCCTTAAACTCTTCACGTTCATCTACAACTGCTATAAATGAAACATTTTTAGTTTCTAAGAAGTGTGCTGCTTCTTCTACTTGTTCTAATGGTTTTATTGTTGGTACGTCGGTTCTCATAACGTTTTCTACTAAAAAATCTGAAAGTAAACATTGTCTTTCTACACATTTTTCATAGTAATAAGTGTATATTTTTTCTTTTGATATAGCTCCAAAGAATTTGTTTCCTTCTGCAACTGGTATTGATAAAAATTTATGCTCTTCCATAAGGTTTAATGCTTCACCTATTGTCATTTTTGGCGTAACAGTTATAAGTTTGTCTCTTGTCAACATTAAATTGCTTACAAACATTATTTAACCCCCTTTATTAAAGTGTTTATGAATATTATATATCAATTATTAGAATTTTAAAATATTTGCTCATCAATTTTATATTATAATAATTATAATAAAATGTTCATTAATTGATAATCTCTATTATAATATATTTATATATAGTTTTTACATAAATATAATCTTATTTGAGTAAATATTTAGTATATAATAGAATGAAAGCATTTTTTATAGATGTTTAAGTGAGGTCATTTTATGAAAATTAGTTTAAATAACATAGTTAATGCACTTTCAATTGCTCTTGATTTAGCTATGGTTAATTCTACTCTTGGTATAAAAATAATGGAAGATATAAACACTACTAGCAGTACTAAATCTAACTTTTCCTATCATTCTAATAGAACTGCTTACATTTCTTTAAGAATAGGTAAACAGTTAAAATTGAATGATGAATCTTATAAAAATTTATATATATCTGCCATGCTTCATGACATTGGATGTCAGGGAATTTTTGATAAAGCTCATGCTTACAAAGAATATATAAAAGAGCATTGCGTTGAAGGTGCTAATATGATATTAAAAATTCCTATGTTTATCCATATGTATGATATTATATTATACCACCATGAAAATTATGATGGCAGTGGAGCAATGAAATTAAAAAATTCTTTAACTCCTATTGAGAGTCAAATTATAAGATTAGCAGACTCTATAGAAATTTTGTATGACGAAACTATACCTTTTTATATGCAAAAAGATAAAATAATCAAATACGTTAAAAAAAATGATGGAATAATTTTTTCACCTAAAATAGTAGAAGCATTTTTAGAAATATCTCCTGCTGAAAGTTTTTGGCTGGATATTAATAATACACCATTCTTTCCTTTTATATTACAAGATCTTTTACCTAAAAATATTACTTATGTTACTTTGGAAGAATTTGAATATGTTGCAGATATTTTTGCTTCAATAATAGACAATAAAAGTGCTTTTACTGCAAGTCACTCAAGAGGTATTGCAAATTTAGCTTATGATGTTTCAAAATATATTGGATATGATGAATCTAAATGCTTAAAGATGAAAATTGCAGGATTACTGCATGATATAGGAAAGGTTGCCATTCCAAATAATATTTTAGATAAAAGCACATCATTAACTGATGAAGAGTTTTCAATTATCAAATCACATACCTATTATACAAAACTGATATTGGATAGAATTGAAGAGATACCTGATATATGTGATTGGGCTTGTAATCATCATGAAAAGCTTAATGGTGAGGGATACCCTAGAAAATTAAAAGCTGAAGAAATTTCTGAAGAAGCTCGAATAATCGAAGTTTGTGATATTTATCAGGCTTTAACAGAAGATCGGCCTTATAGAAAAGGAATGTATATGTACGAAGCATTTAGCATATTAGACAATATGGCTGACAATGGATTTATATGTAAAAATGCAGTTAAATACTTAAAAGACACTTTAATTGTTAAAGCTCAAAAACATTTTAGTAATATTCAATTATAATTGAGTATTGGCAATGAACAATTAGGACATTTCTCAGTGTTTGCCAAGAAATTACAATTTGTTTGTATTGCTTATCTCCAAAATGTTGATATAAATTTACTGGTTTCAGCTTCAAACTATACTGCACCCCAGGGGTGTTCAATTGACAATTGATAGTTGGCAATGGATAAATGTATATATCAATACTTTTTCTATTTTCTTTTCTTTTTATCACTTTTGGGCTAAAATATTAAATGAGGTGAACTTAATGGAATTTATCGTTAATACTATAGAAGAGACAGAAAAACTAGGCATTCAAATAGGCAAACTTTGCAATCGTGGAGATATTATATGTCTTATTGGAGACCTTGGTACAGGTAAAACTCATCTAACAAAAGGTATTGCAAAAGGACTAGAGATACAAGATAATATTACAAGTCCTACGTTTAATATAGTTAATGAATATGATAATGGAAGATTAAAATTTTATCATTTCGATGTTTATAGAGTTAATGATCCTGATGAAATTGCAGCTATTGGCTTTGATGAATATATATTTGGCGATGGTGTTAGTGTTATTGAATGGGCAAATTATATTGAAGAATTGATTCCAAAGGATAATCTAACAATTATTTTAGAAAAAATTCCACAATTAGGCTCTTGTTGCAGAAGAGTGACTATAAACTACACTAGTTTAAGATATGACTATATAAAGGAGTTAACACTATGAAAATTTTAAGCTTAGATTGTACAACAGAATGCGCTACTGTAGCTATACTAGAAGATGATAAACTTATTGGAGAAATAAGTTTTAATTATAAAAAACAACATTCAGTAATTCTTATGCCTATGATAGATGAGGTTTTAAAAAACACATCTTTAAATATAAATGACATAGATGGATTCGTAGTTTCAAAAGGTCCTGGTTCTTTTACTGGTCTTAGAGTTGGTATGGCTACTATAAAAGGATTGGTTCAGGCTTCTAAAAAGCCTTTTATAAGCGTTTCTACATTAGAGGGTTTAGCTAACAACCTATTTTATGCTGATGGACTTATATGCCCTATTATGGATGCTTTAAGAGGTAATGTATATACTGCATTATATAAATTTGAAGGTGATAATCTCACATCTTTAGTTGAACCTATGGTAATTTCTCTTGAGGAGCTTATAACTACTTTAAAAGAGAAAAATGAACCTGTATACTTCATAGGTGATGGAGTTTACAAATTTAAAGAAAAACTTATTAATGAATTAGAAAATATAAAATTTGCTCCTTCTCATTTAAATTTAGCACGAGCAGCTTCATTAGGACAACTAGGTCTAAAATATTTAAACAATGGAATAGAAGATGATGTATATGCTGCTACTCCAATTTATTTAAGACTTTCTCAAGCAGAAAGAGAATATGAGGAGAAAATGAAAAGCAATGGATAACTTATACATTGAACCGATGAATGATAAAACCACTAAATCTGTTCAAGAAATATCAGCATTAAGCTTCCCTATTCCTTGGAGCTTACAATCAATTGAAAAAGAATTAACTAATAAATTTGCTCGATATGTAACTTTAAAAATGGATGATACTGTCATCGGTTTTGGTGGAATGTGGGTTATTTTTGAAGAAGCACATATAACTAATATAGCAATTCATCCAGATTATCGTAAAATGGGATACAGTCACATAATTGTTGATAGTCTTGAATCTATATGCAAATCTGAAGGTGTAACTGCTATGACTTTAGAAGTAAGAGCTTCAAATATAGCAGCGCAAAAACTTTATGAAAATCATGGATTTAAAGTTGAAGGAGTTAGAAAAGGTTATTACGAAGATAATAGAGAAGATGGACTTATAATGTGGAAAAGAGATATATAAAAAGGAGTTCGATGAACTCCTTTTTTAATTGAGAATTGACGATGAACAACTCAAAATTGATTCTGTAGCTGCGAACAGTGTTCGCCATATATCATTTCACTAATATTAAATTATAGGAAAAATAAAAAACTAGCTTGCTTTTTTATTTAATGTTTTAGCCATAGGTTCAACTTTGAATATTGATACAGAAACTCTCTTGTAAAGTATAAATGTAACTGCTGAAACTATGACAGATTTTATTCCATTGAATGGTAGTATACCATACATTACATATTTAATTAGTTCATCTTTTGGCATAGTTGGCATATATATTGGAATTAGGAAAAATACATTGGCAATTATCCCCACTATCTCCATAGATATAAGTCCTACAAACATTGAAAGTATTGCTGTTTTCAATGTTTTATTCTTATGGTATATATATGCTGCTGGACAAACTAATGAAACTCCAATTAAGAAATTAGCCATTTCCCCTATAAATCCAGTACTGGTTCCCTTTAGTAATAATATTAATAAATTTTTAAAAGCTTCTATTATAGCTCCTGCCAATGGTCCAAAAGCAAACGCTCCCATCAATGCTGGAACATCACTTAAATCCATTTTAAGCCATGGGAAAGCTGGTAATATAGGAAAGTCAAAATACATAAGTATAAATGCAATTGCTGATAATAATGAAAGTTTAATCATCTTATCTAGTGTAAGGTTTCTTCTCATTTTAAATACCTCCCAAATTCATACAACTTCTAGGAATCATGTAAAAATTAAAAACCCTGACATAATATATGTCAGGGCGCCACAATTCTTACACAATCTTCTTTCATCCAGACTATACTGTCGGCTTCGGAATCTAACCGAATCATGCCTTTCGGCTCGCGGGCTTTACCGCCGGTGGGGACTTACACCCCGCCCTGAAGAGTATTAAAATATTTTTTTCACAATCTCATTATATATCAAAATAAAATTTTTCTCAAGAGAATAATAATTATTATTTAAATATTTATTTAATCTTTTAGTTGATTATATTAAACCATACTTTACAAGATTATACCTAATTTTTTAACTATCAACTATTATAATCCCAGCATATTTACAAATAATTTATTTTACTCTATAAATGCTTTAACTGTATTTCCTAGTTTGTTATATTTTGAAGATGTTTTAATTAAATTTTCTATATACAATAAAAGGTTTGTGTTATTATCAAGAACCATTTTTCCTTCTTTAAAAAATGTTACACATTCATAACAAACTCTAATATCATATTTTGAATCAACATATACGTGCTCAAGTACGCTTCCATGACCAAAATTATCATAACTTTCCTTTTTAGCTAAATTCACTATATCCTCAAGGTCTTCACATTCCTTAATAGAGTCAATAACTTTTTTCTTTAATTCTTCATCTAAATTGTAGAATTGAAATTGAACCTTTAAAAAATCCTCTATATTCTCTATTAATACCTCATCTTTTAATACATAGAGTACAATTTTTTCTGATTCTTTTTTATTATACAAACTCATATCAATTTTTTCGTCCAATGTCCTTAAGACCTTATCAACTTCTAAATTATTATCTTCAAAATCCGGCTTATAAATTATAATATTATAACAAATTCCACCTTGTAAATATGCTCCCATACTAGACTCCTTTCTCATTTTTATAATTAGTTATTTTAACCAAAATATTTATCTATTTAACTTGCATTTTATGCAAATAAATCTTTTAGTGAACTACCACCGAGACAAGCAACGGTGGCTTCGTGAGAGGTTTGATATTTAAGTTTCTACCCTTAACAGGCAACCCTTACTCTCAACGAGGAGGACACTCTCCCTTTATCCCTCATAGTTTGTACTATTTCGGGAATACATTTTTCTTCTTTTCTTAATATATTTAACGAACCATTCACATTACTATTGATTAATCCAAAACTCGATTTAAACAATCCTCTAACCACTCTACGAGTTTTATCATAATATTTTTTATCTATTGGTTCTAAATCGAAAGCACTGCAACCACTTGTATAACTTTCTTCTTTGAATTTAACTTCAATACCTTTTAACTTTGCCTTATATTTAATTTGCTCTGCAAGTCTTTGAATTGGTATTTGAACAAAAGTTGTATGACTATGGAGAAAATCACAATGTCAATTAGATTTAAACATATTTTCTATATCTACATAAGATTTAAAACCATTTTCTCTCAATTCATAATTAACAACGTTGTAAAGTTTTGTTGTATGGAAAGCTAATGACTTAATTGAAGAAGGTATAAAATATGTCATTGAAAAATATACAAACCAATACAACTAGCCACAGTAAATATAACATCAATTACCATATTATTTTCTGTCCCAAATATCGCCATAATATTTTTAAAGATGAATTGGAATATGAGTTATCCAAATGTTTTAAAGTAATATGTCATTGTTATGACTACTAACTTATTGAACAAGAGATAATGTCTGACCATGTGCATCTTTTCATATCTGCTCCACCAACTGTTGCTTCAGTAGATATCGTTAGAAAACTAAAAAGCATATCTGCAAATAAATTCTTGTTTACATAACAAAATATAAAATACTCCATTTAATTATTGAAATCAATATGGAAATTTGTCTATTTTAACTTAATTATCTTCTTAATTTCTTATCTAAATTTATAAAAGTCTATTTCCGTAAATTTATATTCATTTTTGATATATTTCTGCGTTTTTCATCATTTTTCTCTTTAAATCTAAATATTGATAATATGATTTTTTTAAAATCTATGTAAATAATTTAAAATCCATGTAAACATCTATATTGTATGGCAAATTAAAGAAAATAATACATACTGAAATATATCTACACTTATTTATAGTAAATGTATAAATAAGGCTTATAACAAAACTTTTATATAAATATTTTGTTACAAGCCTTATGTAAAACTAACTCTTTTATTATTTTTTCATAGATAGTGATATTCTTTTTCTTTTTTCATCTACTTCTAGTATTCTAACTTCTACTACATCTCCCACTTTAACTACATCTAGTGGATGTTTTACAAATCTATCACTTAATTGACTTATATGCACTAATCCATCTTGATGTACACCTATATCTACAAAGGCACCAAAGTCTGATACATTTCTTACTGTTCCCATAAGTACCATTTCTGGTTTCAATTGAGAGATTTCAATTACGCCACTTTTGAATATTGGCTTTGGAAGTTCTTCTCTTGGGTCACGACCTGGCTTTTTAATTTCTTTTATTATATCTTTTAATGTTGGAATTCCCACTTGGATTTGCTCAGCTAAAACACTCTCACCTATATCTTTAACTTTTTCATCTATATCATTCAGCTTAAATTGTTTTACTTCTTCTTTGCTATATCCTAAAATCTCCAATAATTTTTTTGCTGCTTTATAGCTCTCTGGGTGAACAGATGTATTATCAAGTGACTCTTCACTTTCCATAACTCTTAAAAATCCAGCACATTGTTCAAAAGCTTTAGCTCCTAATCTTTTTACTTTTAAAAGTTCTTTTCTATTTTTAAACTTACCATTTTCCTCTCTATAAGTTACTATATTTTGTGCAATGGTAGAGTTTATACCTGATATATAAGATAGTAATGAAGGGGTTGCTATATTTAAATCTACTCCTACATTATTAACACAATCCTCAACTACACCTTTTAAAGACTCATCTAATTTTTTAGGAGTTACATCATGCTGATATTGCCCTACCCCTATAGATTTAGGATCAATTTTAACTAATTCTGCTAAAGGATCTTGAAGTCTTCTTCCTATAGATATAGCTCCTCTTACTGTTACATCTAAATCAGGATATTCTTTAGTAGCAAGTTCTGATGCAGAATATACTGAAGCACCTGCTTCTGAAACTACAACATAATATATATCTTTTCCAGTATCTTCTTTCACTTCTTGTATAACCTTAGCTAAAATTTCTTCTGACTCTCTGCTGGCAGTACCATTTCCTAATGAAATTACATCAACATTATATTTTATAGCCATTTCTTTAAGAATTTTTATAGATTGCTTAACTTTCTCTTCACTAGATGCTGTAGCATAAACAGTAACATTATCTAAAAATTTTCCTGTTTCATCTAATATAGCCACTTTGCAGCCTGTTCTAAAGCCTGGATCATATCCCATAACAGTTTTTCCTTTTACAGGTGAAGTCATAAGAAGCGCCTTTAAATTTGCTTTAAATATATCTATAGCACCATTTTCCCCTTTGTCTGTAAGCTCTGAACGAATTTCTCTTTCTATTGAAGGATAAATTAATCTTTTTAAACTATCTTCTACAGATTTTTCTATAAATTCATCAGTTATATTATTATGTTTTAAAGTCTGTGCTTTTAAATATTCTATAATTTTATCCATATCACAGCTTATTTTAACAGAAAGTACTTTTTCTTTTTCCCCTCTATTAATTGCAAGTATTCTATGAGAAGGAATAGATTTTACTGCCTCACTATATTCATAGTACATTTCATAAGGCGTAGTTTCTTCACTACTTCCTTTTGTTTCAATGAGACCTTCATTAAAAACTAAATTTCTTATATACTTTCTATACTCAGCTACATCAGAAATTTTTTCACTTATAATATCCATAGCGCCATTTAACGCTTCCTCTACAGTGTTCACACCTTTTTCTTCATCTATAAATTCACTAGCAAAAGTTTCTATGTTTCCAGTAAATTCTCCTCCAAATATAGCTTCTGCTAGTGGAGTTAATCCCTTTTCTACCGCAATAGTAGCCCTAGTTCTTTTTTTAGGTTTAAATGGTCTATAAATATCTTCAATTTCTGTTAATGTTTCAGCTTTTATAAGAGATGTCTTTATTTCTTCTGTAAGTTTTCCTTGTTCATCTATAAGTCTTATAACATCTTCTTTTCTATCTTCTAGATTTCTAAGATAATTAAGCCTTTCTGAAAAATTTCTTAAAGTTATATCATCAAGACCTCCAGTTCTCTCTTTTCTATATCTAGCTATAAAAGGAACGGTATTACCTTCATCTAACATTTCTATAACATTATCAACTTGACTCTTACTTAAATTAAATTCTCTTATAAGTCTCTCATTAATACACTCCATTTGCTTACCTCCGTTATTAACTTTCAAAAAAACACTAATACAATTCATAGCTTAATTTAATTCACAATTATAAATATTTCTCAACATAAACCTTCCACCCATAGGGTGCAGTGGGATATGGAGCTGTATCTGCAGTATCAAACTATATTTTAATTATATTGCTTATCTCCATAATACTAGTGTAAGACCACTAATTTTCTTCCAAACTATACTGCACCCCAGGGGAACCCTACCGGGTTTCACTATTGTTCCCCAGGGGTGGATAATCCTCCTATAATTCAATATCAGTGAAATAATACATGGCGAACACTGTTCGCCGCTACAGAATCAATTTTAAATTTCTCAGTTTCTGCTAAGAAATATCCACAATTGTGAATTATCTATACACTTCCTATCATACCTTATTATACACATACATATTATTAATAAGAAATACTTTTATTAGGAGAGTGTTATGAAAAAAATTATTACTCAATATATACTTTGTGTTTCTCTTGTTTTATTTTCCTTAAGTTTCCAAAATTATTTTAACATATATAACTTTAATACTTCAAATGTAAAAAATAACATATCATATTTATCCCATGATGATTTAAAAGGAAGATTAGCAGGAACTTTAGAAAATAAAATGGCTGAAAAATTTGTAAAAGATACTTTTATTAAAAATAATTTGATTCCTTTTGAAGGTTCTTATGTGCAACCTTTTACCATTAAATATCCTAAGGCATTAGATAATAAACCTTCATTATTAGTGATTGATGACAATAATAATATAGTTGAGGAATTTAATTATGGTGTAGACTATAAAGAAGATTTTATCAACTTTAAAGTAAATGAAACAACTTTTGATAAAAGTCATATTAAAAGTTCTAATGAAAATACTCTAATTATCAAAAATGACACTGCCTCAATAGTGTTTTATGCTACTGACTCAGATGATATAAACTTTAGAAGCTCTTTTACTACCTATTCTCCTTTTGATTTATATATAAAAATAAAAATGGATGAATTAAAAAATCTGAACAACTTTTTAGATATTGGTAAATCTATATATGTATATATACCTTATGAAATTTCTGAAACCAATGTAAATAATGTTATGGGATATATAAAAGGCAGTGATAGTAAAAAGAGTCCAATTATTTTATCCTGTCATTTTGATCATGTTGGACAAGATATTTTAGGAAATGTTTATAATGGCGCTTTAGATAATGCTTCTGGTACTGCTTTTCTTTTAGAAATGATAAATTATATTCAAAAGCTAGGAAAGCCAGATAGGGATATTTTATTTGTAGCTTTTAATGCAGAAGAATTTGGATGTGTTGGTTCAAATGAATTTTTAAACAAATACAAAGATAAAATTTTAGAAAGTAAACTTTATAACTTTGATATGATAGGAAGCCTTGAAGGTGTTCCTCTTTGTATTATAGGTGGAGATAAAGACACTAAAGAAACCGCACTGATAAAAGATTTAACAAAAATTTTTGAGGAAGAAAAAATATATTTTAATTATCTATTTGAAAATGCTAGTGATCATGAGGGGTTCAGACGAAATAATATAGAAGCAGTAACTTTATCAGACTATGATTTATCTAGAATTCATACTCTTGATGATAATGTTGAACATATAGATGAAGCTGCTATTAAGAGATGTTTTAATGTAATATCTCAAGAATTAATTAGAAACTATTATAAATATAATCCTTTAATTTATTACAATAAACAAGTATTTATAGTATCAATATTAGGGGTATTTTTATTTTCTTATCTTTATAGAAAACATGAAAATTGAATAAGAAATTATATGACTTACTAGCAATAAATTTGCTAGTTTTTTATTATAAGAAGATATGCAATAAATCAGTTTCTTAATGTTTTAAAGGATAAATATAACTTATAAAGAATAAATAAATATAATATTAATATTTTTAATTATTTAATTATATTTTACTTGAAAATTATATAGTTATGAAAGGTTGAACTATGATTTCAAAGATATTCTGTTTTTTATTGATTTTATTAGCAATTTTAGCACTAATAAGCATATTTAAAGAAATAAAAAATATAAAGAATAAAACTAAGATTTATATTATAGAAGTTATACTAAATATAATTTCAGTATTATCTTTATTGATAGGCTCTTTATTATATATTATTGTAGATAAATTTTCCTTTAATCACACATCCTATATTGTATATATTATAGTAACACTATCTTGTTTAATTAAGCTATCTATAAAATTATTGTGTAAAAAAATAATTCTAAACATAATATATTACAAAGCATTTT
>NZ_JACSQB010000071.1 GCF_014836835.1 Clostridium faecium
ATTATCATTTGTACTTTTATTATCATATAAACATAGCAGCAAATCATACCTATAATTAGATATTAACCCTTAAAATCCCTTTAAAAATAGTATAAAGCATAAAAATATCCTATTTTTAAGATATTTTTATGCTTTTATTAATTATAAGTCTATAACTCGATAAACTCTCCTATTTTTCTAAACTTATAGTATCTTTGAGTTAATAAGGCTTCTATTGGCTCTTTTTTCAATCTAAATATCGCTTCTTCTAAATGCTTATATATATTATTAGACATTTCATCTATGTCTTTATGTGCACCACCTATTGGTTCTTTAACTATTCTATCTATAATTCCAAAGTTTAATAAATGTTCTGAAGTTATTTTCATATCTTCAGCAGCTTCTTTTGCTTTTGAAGCATCTTTATAAAGAATACTTGCAAATCCTTCTGGTGACAATACTGAATATATGGAATGTTCTAACATCCATACTTCATCTGCTACTGCCATAGCTAATGCTCCTCCACTGCCACCTTCTCCTATAACTATTGATATTATAGGTACTTTTAGGCTAGACATCTCCATAAGGTTTCTTGCAATAGCTTCTCCCTGTCCTCTTTCTTCTGCACCTACACCACAGAAAGCCCCAGGAGTATCTATAAAACATACAATAGGTCTTTTAAATTTTTCAGCTTGTTTCATAAGCCTTAGTGACTTTCTATATCCTTCTGCATTAGGCATTCCAAAGTTTCTCATTATGTTTTCTTTAGTATTTTTTCCTTTTTGAATTCCTATTATTGTGACAGGAACACCTTTAAAACTGCCAATTCCCCCTACAATAGCAGGATCATCTCCAAAATATCTATCTCCATGAAGCTCTATAAAATCATCAAATATTCTCTCTATATAATCTAAAGCCGTTGGTCTTTCTACTAGTCTTGCAATAATAACTTTATCCCAAGAAGTAAGGTTTTTATAGGCTTCTTTTTGCATTTTATAAAGCTTGATTTCTAACTCATGTATATCATTATCTAAATTAATACCATTTTCAGCAGCTTGTTTTTTTAATTCCATTATATTTTCTTTAAGTTCATATAATTTTTTTTCAAATTCTAATGGTGCCATAAAATCCACTCCTGTTTTATCACCAATTAATTATAAATTGTGATATTTTAAAAGCTTTGACAATGTTTCTTTTAGTTCATCTCTTTTTACAATCTTATCAATAAATCCTTTTTTCAATAAAAATTCAGCTCTTTGAAAATCCTCTGGTAATTTTTCTTTAATAGTCTGCTCAATTACTCTTCTTCCAGCAAAACCAATTAATGCATTTGGTTCAGATAATATTATATCCCCAAGCATTGCAAAACTAGCGGTTACCCCTCCTGTTGTAGGATCTGTAAGCACTGTTATATATAAGTTTCCTTCTTCATTATGTTTTGATATGGCTGCTGAAGTCTTTGCCATCTGCATAAGAGAATAAATTCCTTCCTGCATTCTAGCACCACCTGAAGCTGTAAAAATTATTATAGGTTTTTTCTCTTCTGTGGCCTTTTCAATAGCTCTGGTAATCTTTTCTCCCACTACAGATCCCATACTTCCCATCATAAATCTGCTATCCATAACTCCAATAACAACATCAATACCGTTGATTTTACCTTCTCCTGTAACTACAGCTTCTTCAGTATTAGTAGACTCTCTAAATGAATCCACTTTATCTTCATATCCTTTGAAATTGAGAGGGTTAGAGGACTTCATGGATTTATCATATTCTATGAAAGTTCCATTATCTATAATTTGAGAAATTCTCTCTCTTGCTCCTATTCTAAAATGATATCCGCAGCTACAAACCATATAATTGTTTTTTAAATCATCTTTATAAAGTGCCTTACCACAATTGTTGCACTTTATCCATAATCCATTAGGTATATTAGGTTTATTTTGATTTTCCTCATATTCAGATGAATTGTTATAAGTATTATCCATTTTTAATTGAATATATTTGTTTTTTTTGAAAAATTTATTAAACTCAAACATAGAGTTGCCCCCTCTTAAGAGTTGTACCCTAATTCACTACTAATAAAGCTGGTGTCAAAGTCTCCGCTTAAAAACTTAGGGTTATTTAAAATTTCTAATTGAAATCCTATATTAGTAGTAACTCCATCAATTATAAACTCTCCTAGTGCTCTTTCCATTCTGCTTATAGCTTCATCCCTTGTTCTTCCATGTACAATAAGTTTTGCAACCATAGAATCATAATTAGGAGGTATGATATAGCCTTGATATACTGAACTATCCACCCTTACCCCTAATCCTCCTGGAAGATGAAGATAACTTATTTCTCCAGGACATGGCATAAAATTCTTCTTTGGATTCTCTGCGTTTATTCTACATTCAATGGCATGACCATTTAATTTTATATCTTCTTGTGTAAAAGCTAATTTTTCTCCATAGGCTATTTTTATTTGTTCTTTTATTATATCTATACCTGTAATCATCTCTGTTATAGGATGTTCTACTTGTATTCTAGTATTCATTTCCATAAAATAATAATTTCCAGAGTTATCTAACAAAAATTCAATGGTACCAGCATTTTTATAACCAATGCTTTTAGCTGCTCTTACTGCTACTTCTCCCATTGATGCTCTTAATTCCTCGGAAATAGTTGGACCTGGAGCTTCTTCCATAACCTTTTGATTTCTTCTTTGTATTGAACAATCTCTTTCTCCTAGATAAATAGTATTGCCATAACCATCTGCTAGTATTTGTATTTCTATATGCCTTGGTTTTTCAACAAACTTTTCAATATACATAGAATCATCACCAAAGGCAGTCTTTGCTTCAGCCTTGGCTGTTTCAAAAGAAGGTATAAGTTCTTCTTCATCCCTTACAATCCTTATTCCTCTTCCACCACCGCCTGCTGATGCTTTTATCATAACAGGATAACCAATTTTTCTAGCTATCTCTAAAGCACTTTTAGAATCTTCTACTATGCCGTCAGAACCAGGTACTATAGGAACATTTGCATTAATCATCATTTCTCTAGCCTTTGCTTTATTTCCCATATTCTCTATATTTTCAAAACTTGGTCCTATAAATGTTATATTGCATTCCTCACACATTTTTGCAAACTTACTATTTTCAGATAAAAATCCAAATCCAGGATGAATAGCTTCTGCTCCTGTCAATACTGTAGCACTTAATATATTTTCTTCATTTAAATAACTATCTTTAGACTTAGCAGGTCCTATACAAATTGCTTCATCTGCTAATTGAGTATGAAGGGCATTCCTATCCACTTCAGAATAAACTGCTACTGTTTTTATTCCCATCTCTCTGCATGCCCTAATAATTCTAACAGCTATTTCACCTCTATTTGCTATCAATATTTTCTTAAACATAACTTTACCTTCCCTAGTTTAGACATATAAAAGAATATGTCTTAATATTTAAACTTTAATTACACATTTTAAATTCTCTATTTGCAAAATTTTATTCCGTTGTTGATATTGCAAAAGTTAATTCTGCTTCACAAGCCACTTCTTCATTTACTGTTGCTACTGCTTTTCCTATACCCATAGGTCCTCTCATTTTTATTATTTCTACTTTTAAAACTAAAGTATCCCCTGGAACTACTTTTTTTCTAAATCTAGCATTTTTAATTCCACCAAAATAGGCAGTTTTTCCTTTGAATTCATCAGTATCAAGTAATGCAACTGCCCCTACTTGTGCTAATGCTTCAATAATTATAACTCCTGGAAGTACAGGCTCCTTTGGAAAATGCCCTTGAAAAAAGTATTCATTCATAGTTATATTTTTTATTCCTACAGCACTTTTACCTGGAATAACTTCTTCAATTCTATCTACAAATAAAAAGGGATATCTATGAGGTATTATTTCCTGTATTTGCCTTATATCATAACTTTTCTTTTCCAAAATATTCCCTCCCTTATATATAAATAACAATTTTAATCTTTCTTTATCTTAAACAAACACTGTCCATATTCAACCATATCTTCATTCTTTGCTAATACTTCAGTAATAGTGCCATCTACATCACTTTCAATTTCATTCATCAGTTTCATGGCTTCTATAATACAAAGTATATCTCCTTTTTTAACTTTACTTCCCACTTCTACAAAAGTTTTAGAATCAGGACTAGGAGATGAATAGAAAGTTCCTACTATTGGTGAGTTTATAGTGCATAAATCTTCATTGCAATAGGCCTCTGCCTCAACTCTTTCTGATGTTTTTTCTATGGTTTTATTGTTATTTTCCGTGGATAGCTGAGTATCTACTGATGTTTCATACATAACAGAAGGGGAATTTTTTTCTGAAACTGTAACAGTTTCAGTTTCTTTTTTCATTTTTATTTTTAAGCCTTCTTGTTCCACTTCAAAGGATGTAAGATTTGAATCACTAACAGCCTTTATAAGCTGTTCTATGCTTTTAAAATCCATATTTACTCCTCCCATTTTTTAAGTAAAATGCTTGCATTGTGTCCGCCAAATCCTAAAGAGTTAGATAATGCATATTTTAAATTTTTATTTCTACCAACATTAGGAACATAGTCTAAATCACAATCTTCATCTTCAACTTTAAGTCCTATAGTAGGAGGTATAAAGCCTTCTTCTAAAGATTTAGCGCATATTATAGCCTCTACTGCTCCAGCTGCTCCAAGTAAATGCCCCATCATAGATTTTGTTGAGCTTACTGGTATTTTATATGCATCTTCTCCAAAAACAGATTTTATGGCTAAGGTTTCAAATTTATCATTATATGGGGTACTTGTTCCATGAGCATTTATATAAGAAACATCACTTGCTTTTATTTGAGCTTCTTCTATAGCCATTTTCATAGCTCTTGCTGCTCCATCACCATCTGGTGATGGTTGAGTTATATGGAAGGCATCACAAGTTGCACCATATCCTACTACCTCTCCATATATTTTAGCTTCCCTTGCCTTAGCATGGTCAAGAGATTCAAGTATAACAATTCCTGCACCTTCCCCCATGACAAAACCATTACGCTCTTTATCAAAAGGAATTGATGCTCTTAGAGGATCTTCACTTTTTGTCAGTGCTGTTAACGAAGAAAAACCTGCCATTGCTATATCAACTATAGGTGCTTCAGAGCCTCCTGCAATAATTACATCTGCTCTACCAGATTTTATCATTTCAAAGGCCTCTCCTATTGCATTTGTGCCTGTTGCACATGCAGTAACTACAGTAGAACAAACTCCTTTTGCACCATACTTTATAGCTACACTACCTGCAGCTATATTGCCTATTATCATAGGTATCATAAATGGTGAAACTCTATTAGGTCCTTTTTCCATTAACTTTTTATATTCAACAGTTATTGTTTCAAGTCCACCTATACCTGATCCAATAATTACTCCAAACCTTTCTTTGTCTAAGGATTCAATATCTAAGTTTGAATTTTTCATTGCTTCTTCAGCAGCTACCATGGCATATTGACAATACTTATCCATTCTTCTTGCTTCTTTTTTATCCATATAATCTTCTATATTGAAATCTTTAAGTTCTCCTGCAACTTTTGCTTTAAAGTTTGTAACATCAAAGGTTTTTATAAAATCTATTCCACATTTTCCACTTTTAATACCATTCCAAAAGTCTTCTACATTATTGCCTAGTGGAGTCAATGCTCCCATACCTGTTATAACAACTTTTTTATTCATAAATGGATCCTCCTATAATTTCTACATCACCATTCCACCATCTACATTTATAACTTGACCAGTTATGTATTTAGATTGTTCTGAAGCTAAAAACACTACTAAATTTGCAACATCTTCACTGCTACCAAGCTTTTTCAATGGAATGCTTTTAAGTAAATTTTCTTTAATATTATCCTTTAATACCTCTGTCATATCTGTTTCTATAAATCCTGGTGCTATAGCATTAACATTTATTCCTCTACTGCCAAGTTCTTTAGCCACTGATTTAGTAAGACCTATAACCCCTGCTTTAGAAGCACTGTAATTTGCCTGCCCTGCATTTCCCACTATTCCTACTACTGAACTTATATTTATAATCTTGCCACTTCTTTGTTTCATCATAATTGGGGTTACATGTTTTATAGTATTAAATGTACCTTTTAAATTTGTGTCTATAACAGAATCAAAGTCTTCTTCTTTCATTCTCATAACTAAATTATCTCTTGTTATACCAGCATTATTTACTAACACATCTACAGAACCAAAGTCTTCTTTGCAAACTCTAATTAATTCTTCTGCATCTTTTAAATTAGCTATATCACCTTGAACAGCTTTAGCTTTTACTCCTAAAGTTTCTATTTCCTCTACAAGTTCATCAGCTTTATTGACGCTATTTTTAAAATTAAATACTATATTAGCACCTAAAGAAGCTAATTTTAATGCTATTGCTCTTCCTATACCTCTACTTGCACCTGTTATTACCACATTCTTTCCTTGTAACATAATCTCTCTCTCCTATTAGCTTTTTAGTTCTCTTACTGCATTTTCCAAAGAAGTCATATTTTCAACGTTTAATACCTTTAAATTTCTATCTATCTTTTTAACAAATCCACTTAAAGCTTTTCCTGGTCCAACCTCAATAAATGTGTCCACACCATCTCTTATCATAGTCCTTATAGTATCTTCCCATCTAACTGAACTCATAACCTGAAGCTTTAAAATTTCTTTGATATTTTCGTATTCATCTATATAATCTCCAGTAACATTAGTTATTACAGGGATTTTCATTGGAGTAAAATTCATTTTATCTAGCTCTAGTGACAGCTTTTCTGCTGCCGATTTTAACATTGATGTGTGAAAAGGTGCACTAAGTGGCAATTTTACCACTTTTTTAGCTCCCTTTTCTTTGCATAACTCTGATGCCTTTTCTAAAGCTTTTATCTCTCCTGCCATAACAATTTGCCCTGGACAATTTAAATTAGCAATTTCTAAAATTCCTTCATTACTTACTTCATTACAAATTTCCTTTAAAATATCTTCTTTTAGCCCCAGCACAGCTGACATTCCGCCAATTCCTATTGGTACTGCTTCCTGCATGAACTTTCCTCTTTTTTTAACTAAATTGATTGTATCCTCAAATCTCATAACACCACTACAAATAAGTGCTGAGTATTCGCCAAGACTTAGTCCTGCTGTTATATCAGCCTTTATCCCATAGTATTCTAGTGCTTTAAGACAGGCTATATTCACAGTTAATATAGCTGGCTGAGTATTTTCTGTAATGTTAAGTTCATCTATAGGTCCTTCAAAACAAAGTTCACTTATTTTAAATCCTAATTTTTCATTAGCTATATTAAATACATCTCTGCATATGTCCATATTTTCATAAAGTTCTTTTCCCATTCCTACATACTGGGAACCTTGCCCAGGAAATATAAAAGCTTTTTTGCTCATGGTATCCTCCTATTAATAATGACTAAAATTAAGCATTACCCTATATGTTTCATCAAAGATTTCTTTTATTATTTCTTCGCAACTTTGTTCTTTGTTTACTAGACCTGCTATTTGTCCAGCCATTACAGAACCCATATCTATATCACCTTCTATAACAGCTTTTGGCAATGCACCTCTTCCTAATTTATCTAATTCCTCTGGAGATACATTTTCTTTTTCAAGTTTTTGAAATTCTCTAGCCAATTTATTCTTCAATACTCTAACAGGATGACCTGTGCTTCTGCCTGTTACTGTTGAATCTATATCTTTTGCAGCTATAACTTTCTCTTTATAATTTTTATGTACGTTACACTCATGTGCTACTAAAAATCTAGTACCTAGCTGTACTCCTTTAGCTCCTAACATAAATGCAGCTGCTACACCTCTGCCATCACCTATACCACCAGCTGCTATAACAGGTATATTTACTCCATCAGTAACCTGTGGAATTAATGCCATAGTTGTAAGTTCTCCTATATGTCCGCCAGCTTCACATCCTTCTGCTACTACAGCATCTGCTCCGCAACGTTCCATTCTTTTTGCTAATCCTACAGAGGGCACTACTGGTATAACTTTTATGCCATGAGCTTTCCACATTGCAATATATTTACCAGGATTTCCAGCACCAGTTGTAACTACTTTTACTCTTTCTTCACAAACTAATTTAGCTATATCTTCTACATGAGGACTAAGCATCATAATATTTACTCCAAAAGGTTTATCTGTTAACTGTTTTGCCTTCCTTATTTCTTCTCTTACATAATCTGCTGGAGCATTTCCTGCTGCTATAATGCCCAGTCCTCCAGCATTTGAAACTGCTGCTGCAAGTGAACTATCCGCAATCCAAGCCATTGCTCCTTGAATTATTGGATATTTTATATTTAGCATTTCGCAAATTGTAGAACTCATTCCTACTCCTCCTATATAATTAATTTTTTCCTCCGTAATATAAAATATGTAATTACGGAAGCTTCCTAGTTATAGCTAGGAAGCTTATATATTAATTATTTATCTTTTTTTCAATATAAGCAACAATTCCATTAACATCTTTTATGTCTTCTATTTCTTCGTTAGGAATTTCTATATTAAACTCCTCTTCTAATGAAATAATTACTTCAAATAACTCTAATGAATCTACACCTAAATCATCATTAAGAGTTGCGTCTAGTGTTACTTTTTCCTCATCTAAGCTTAATTGTTCTACTATTATCTTTTTTACTTTTTCAAATACCATTTTCTAATCCTCCATACTTTTAATTTTTTATTTACATGATTTATTCCAATTTATTAATGCACTGCCATAAGTAAGACCTCCGCCAAATCCTATGACAATAATCTTATTACCTTTTTTAAGTAAATTATTTTTATTTAATTCATCTAGCGCTAATATAATGCTTGCACTAGAAGTGTTTCCATATTTATTTAAATTCATATAAAATTTATTAATATTATAATTTTTTCTTTTACATACAGCTTCAATTATTCTAAAATTAGCTTGATGAGGGACAATGTATTCTATATCATCAATATTTAAATTATTTTCTACTAGAATTTTTTCTATAGATTCTTCTAATACAGTTACAGCAAATTTAAATATGTCTTTGCCATTCATTACAACTTTATCGTAAAAATCTTTATTTCCAGCATTGTATATATTTTTTAAATCTAATACTGAACAAGTAAGTGACTTTCCTTTGCTTCCATCTGCCTTACACTCAATAGAAGTTATTCCAACGTCTTCACTTTCACCAATTACTGCTGCACCAGCACCATCTCCAAAAAGCACACAAGTGCTTCTATCCTTCCAGTCAATTATCTTTGATAATACCTCTGCTCCTATAACTAAAGCTTTTTTATAAGTACCATTTTTTATGAATTGACATGCAATATCTATTCCATATATAAATCCACTGCAAGCTGCAGATATATCAAATGCCATAGCATTTTCAGCACCTATTGCTGCTTGAATATTACAAGCTGTTGATGGTGTCAATGTATCTTGTGTTATTGTAGCAACTATAATCAAATCTATATCCTCTGCTTTTGTATCACTGTCTTCTAATGCAAGCTTAGCAGCCTTTATAGCTAATTCTGTTGTGGTTTCATCTTTAGATATATATCTAGTTTTAATACCAGTTCTGCTAACTATCCATTCATCACTAGTTTCTACATATTGAGATAACATATCATTAGTTACCATATTGTTAGGAACATAGCTTCCTGTTCCTAAAATTTGAACGTTTTTCATAATTAACCTCCGTTCATAAAATCTAGTATTTAGACTTAAAAAATTTATTAAGTTTTTCTAGAGATTTTATTAAAACATCTTCTTCCTCTTGTGAAAGCCCTTCTACTGTAGCTTTTATCATTTCATGATGAAATTTTTCATGTATTCTATAGGCAAGCTTACCTTTTTTAGTTAATCCTATTTTTACAGATCTTCTGTCTTTTTCACACCTAGTTCTATTGACATATCCCTTTTTTACAAGTTTATTTATTGCTGTAGTTAAAGTTCCTACAGTTATTTTTAAATTTTGAGCAACTTCACTCATTGTTTTAAGTTCATACATGCCTATAGCTTCAATAGTATGTGTTTCTGTTATAGATAAATCATCTAATACAGTTTCTGATAGTGCCTTTTGTTCTATTTTTAAAATGTCATTAAAAGTTTGAACTAATAATTCATTTAATACTTGTTTTTTAAAAGATGATTCACTCATAATATCCTACTTTCTTTACTTTGATAATCAAATATTTTGATAATCAAAGTATATACTTATAATTATTTTATGTCAATATATTTTTTAATATAACTAGTAATTTATTGCTAATTAAATCTTTTGCAAATTAAAGCTAGAATATACATTACAAATACAAAAATATCAGCTTATGAAATTAATTCATAAGCTGATCCATATTTTAAAAATTATTTCATTGATTCAATAATGCTGTCAACAATGGCATCCATTGAATCTCCATCATCTTCTTTCATACTAGAACTTATTGTCATATCACTGTCTAAAACAGTCATTTCTTTCATCTCATCTAAAAGTTCACGCATTAACTTTCCAGATTGAGGTGCCCATGAACCATTTTCAATAAGAGCAAATGTACGTTTTTGAAGATTTAATGCTTTCATATCCATTATATAATTTAACATTGGTGGATATATTTTTAAGTTATAAGTCACTGAAGCAAGAACTATATGGCTGTATTTAAATGTTTCAGAAATTAAATAAGAAACATGAGTTTTTGAAACATCATACATAGCTACATTAGTTATTCCTTTTTTCACTAATCTTGTTGCTAAGTCATTAGCAGCTGCTTCTGTATTACCATACATTGTTCCATAAACAATCATTACACCCTTTTCTTCAGGTTCATAACGGCTCCATTTATCATATTTATCTAGCAAATATTCAAAATCATTACGCCATACTGGTCCATGTAGTGGACATATAATTTTTATATCTATAGTACTTGCTTTCTTTAAAAGAGTTTGAACATGAGGACCGTATTTTCCTACAATATTTGTATAATATCTTCTTGCCTCATCAATCCAATCACGATCAAAGTTAACTTCATCATTAAATAATTTTCCATCTAATGCTCCAAAAGAACCAAATGCATCAGCTGAAAATAATACTCCGTTAGTAGTATCATATGTTACCATAGCTTCTGGCCAATGTACCATTGGAGCAGACACAAATACAATTTTATGTTTTCCAAAAGACATTGTGTCTCCTTCTTTGACCTCCATTAATTTTCCATCAACTTGGAAGCCAAATTGACGCATGAATAACGCAGCTTTTTCAGTACATACAATTTGTACATTTGGATAACGAAGAATAATTTCTTCAATGCAAGCAGCATGGTCTGGTTCCATATGGTTTATTACCATATAATCTAAAGGTCTATCCCCAAGAAGTCCTTTAACATTTTCAAGCAATTGACGGCAGATTGACCAGTCAACTGTATCAAATAACACTGTTTTTTTATCTAAAAGTAAATAAGAGTTATATGAAACCCCTTTTTGAATAGGGTGAATATTTTCGAAAAGCTCAAGACGACGGTCATTACCTCCAACCCAATAAAGATCCTCAGTTATATTTCTAACACAATACATAGATTAAATCCTCCTTACCTCTAAACCTTTTATTATGTTTAATTATTATAGAAGCTAAACTTCTATAAACATATCTTTTTCTTCACCACAAGCAGGGCAGGTCCATTCTTCAGGTAATTTTTCGAAAAGTGTACCTGGATTTATTTCTCCTTCAGGATCACCTATGGAAGGATCGTATTCATAACCGCATCCATTACATACATGATATTTCCAACTTGGAGCAACTTTCTTTGGAACAGCTCTCTTAATTTTCTTCATTGGTGGAGCTTCTTTCTTAGGTTCTCCATTATCTAAAGCTTCAGTAAGTATTGGTAATATTTCCATCAAATCTCCAACAATACCGTAGTCTGCATTTTTAAATATCTTAGCATTTGCATCAATATTTATAGCAACAATAGTAGAGGCATCTTTTATTCCCTTTAAGTGTTGACCTGCACCTGAAATACCGCAAGCAATATAAAGGTTGCCTTTGAATTTTTGACCTGACATACCAACATAACGATTTATTGGTACATATTTAAGTGTTTCAGCTACTGGACGTGATGAACCTATAGCTGCACCAGCTTGAACTGCTAAATCTTCTATAAGCTTCATATTTTCTTTTGCACCTATACCTTGACCTACACTTACCACTCTTTCAGCTTTAGCTATAGGAGTGTCTATAGGAATTCCTACTGTGAAGTCATATCCATCTTTTTTAAGTGCTTCCACAAGTGCATCAACTTTTTCTTTAGCAGTTCCATCTTTAAAGATAACTTTTTTACGGTAACCTGTAGCAGGTCCTCTTTTAGTAGTTCTTCCTGCACTTTCTGTTTTTGGCATTTTACCAATTATATTAGCAGCAATAACTACACGTTGAATTTCGTTAGTTCCTTCATATATTGTACAAATCTTAGCATCTCTATAAGCACGTTCAACTTCCATACCTTTTAGATATCCACTTCCACCAAAGATTTGAAGTGCATCGTTTACAATTTCAAGACAAACATCAGAAGCATATTGTTTAGCCATAGCAGCTTCCATGCCATAGCGTTCATGATTTTCTTTTAACTCTGCTGCGCTATAAATAAGAAGTCTAGCTGCTCTAAGCTTTGTTGCCATATCAGCTAATTTAAAAGAAATAGCTTGTTGTTGGCATATAGGTTTACCAAATTGAACTCTCTCTTTTGAATATTCTAAGGCATTTTCATAAGCACCTTGTGCTATACCAAGAGCTTGTGCTGCTATACCAATACGTCCACCATCTAAAGTTGACATGGCAATTTTAAAACCTTCGCCCTCTTTACCTAATAAATTTTCCTTTGGAACTTTTACATTATTGAATATAAGTTCTGCAGTTGCAGAAGAACGAATACCCATTTTGTTATAATGTTGTCCAAACGTAAATCCTTCCCATCCTTTTTCTACAATAAATGCACTAATACCACGAGTACCTATATCAGGTGTAGTAACTGCAAAAACAATATAAGTATCAGCTTCACCACCATTAGTAATGAAGATTTTTTCACCATTTAAAATATAATAATCGCCTTCTAATACAGCAGTAGTTTCAGTACCCCCTGCATCACTTCCGGCATTTTCCTCAGTTAAACCAAATGCTCCAATCTTTTCTCCCTTTGCTAATGGAACTAAATACTTTTGTTTTTGTTCTTCTGTTCCATAAGCGGCAATTGGATATGCACCTAAAGATGTATGGGCAGAAAGAATTACGCCTGTACCACCATCTACTCTTGATAATTCCTCAACAGCAATTGCATAACTTATTACATCTAATCCTGCACCACCATATTCTTTTGGATATGGAATTCCCATCATTCCCATCTCAGCTAGTTCTTTAATTTCTTCTGAAGGGAACTTATTCTCCTCATCTAACATAAATGCAATAGGTTTAATTTTCTCTTCAGCAAATTTTCTAATTCTCATTCTCAAATTTTCGTGATCTTCTGTAGTTTTAAAAAACATAACCGCACCTCCCCTTTAATTAACACGGCTTATAATTATAATCCCTCAATGGAATTTAATAAGTTATCCAATTATTTTTATTTTTGAAAGTTATATAGTTAAATCTTTTAAAAAAGTATACCTAAACCGTATAACTTTATTGTATACCTATTCGGTGTACATTTCAATGCTAATTTTAACTTTTTTTTAATTTACCTCCATAAAATCCTATTTATTATTATAATATTAT
>NZ_JACSQB010000182.1 GCF_014836835.1 Clostridium faecium
GTAATTAATCTATTATTTAAGTCTTTTATTTCATATTTTATTCCCATCCCCAGGGAACTACAGTTTTTATTATCAAGCTTAAGCTTTCTTTCTACTATAAATGCAATATCACTCATTTCATTGTAAGTATTTTCTTCTTCACATGCTAATAATTTATCTTTTTCTATTGTATTTTTTACTGAACTGCATAGTTCTTTAAGTATATTTATTTCATCAATATTTATGGAGGACAAAGTCACTAAATAATTTAATATTATTGTTCCGCATACTCTAGCATCAATATTTTTTAATATACACCAATAAACAAAATAATTGATAAGAAATTTTCTTTTATTAAAATCAAATTTTTGGGCTATATATTCATATTGTTTAACCAAATTCTCATCCTTTAGTAAAGCCTTATATTCCATTTATATTGCCCTCCCTTATATTTAATATAATTTATAAAAACTGATAACATTTTTATGTGCTATCAGTTTCTCTGCTAAAATTTTTCACTTATTTCTTTTTGTATTCTTCTTAGATCTTTTTCTCTTAATTTGGTTTCTTTTCGGATTTTATCCCAATCCTCACCATCAATCATCATTTCTTTTGCTCTGTTTTTAAAATTGTATTCTTTTTCATCTTTCATTTTAATTTAATGCCTCCAAAATATTTTAGTTATATTGCATTCATTTCTCTTCTTTTATTTATGAAGTTTATAATATGATAGTAAATTTATTACAAAAGTTATTAATATATTTTTATTAATAACTCTTTATTTTAGTTTTAACTAAAAAGACTTTTTTATTCCTATGTAACTTTGTAAATTTCATAAAATATTGATCTATGAAAAAAATTTATCAAACTTCTTTTCCCAATTCATAGTTGAAGATAGGGTTTGCATAAAAAACTAGCAACCTGCAGTTGCTAGTCAAAAAATACTTTCTACTTTTATTACTCATTAATTTATGTTGTATATTGTTTAAAACTACCTGAAAATTTTATTTCTTATATTTTGCTTTCTCAATATTATTTACTTTATTTTTTACATATACGATTATCATACTAATAATTCCTCCAACAGTATCTAATACAACATCTCTTATGCTTCCCTGCCTTCCAACTATAAATAGTTGATGAATTTCATCACTACAAGCATAGATAAATACAAATAATATGCTTAAGAGAATGGTACTTTTAAACTTAAAATACTCTTTTAATAAATTATAAAAAAGTATAGAAAGAATAAAATATTCTGTGAAATGCCCTAACTTTCTAATTATAAAATTTGACAATTGTCCAAAAATACTATTAAAATTTATACCTATAGTTCGCAGTATAGATATGACTAAATAACTTTGTTCATCAGACTGTACTGATGGCTGATGTGAAAACCAAAATATAATACCCATCCACGCTATGAGTAAAAGCCATTTTATTTTTTTATTCATAATTTTTTCCTCATTTAATTTTATATTTTTTTATAATATAAAAAATCCTTAGTACATTGTACTAAGGATTTTTGGTGGCTCACCGGGGAATCGAACCCCGGACACCATGATTAAAAGTCATGTGCTCTACCGACTGAGCTAGTGAACCATATTACTAAGCTAACTTAAACTTAGCTTAGCACTATCTGGCAACAACCTACCCTCCCACAAGGTCTCCCCTGCAGTACTCTCGGCGATCTAAGGCTTAACCGTCCTGTTCGGAATGGAAAGGGGTGTTACCCTTAGACCCATAATCACCAGATAATCATTGTTATAATAACATTAGAGTTTTTGTTGACTTTACGGATATTAAATAGTACTCTAACATCATCATAATAATTATAATAATATTATTAACATATCATTATAAAATATTCAATATTTATTTTTAAATCACCACAAACTTTATGCAGTAACTGTAAAAACATTTAATTAATTCTGATTTGATATAATAAAGATACCCTTTATCTTATTGTTAAAATCAGTAGTAAGATGTTTGTACTCCTCATATATCTGTCGTTGAGGACAAAATAATATTATCATTTTATAATAATAAATATACTTTTAATACTTGGAAATATTTAATCTTATCTTAATATATCTTCATATTATTCTATATTTCTCTAAATTATATATATTGATACGCCTGGCACTGTTTTAGGTAAAAATAAAAGCCAGTTCTATGACCAGCCTTTGTTTAATAAATATGTTTTTATATTTTTATTTGTAAATTCAAATTATTTAAAGGTATTTTAAATTCTGGTATCCCTACTACATAAGGAGCAATTTCATTCATGTCAAAATATATAACTATATTATCTTTATCTATATAAAATTTAGAAGTTTCTTTTATGCTATCAAATTTATCCACAAAGTACACATTTTCTTTTTCTTCCAATTCTCTTTTTATATGGTCATTTATTATTTCTATATAGTTATCTTTATCATAAAAAAGATCACTTAATTTTAATAGTTTTTCATTATTTATATCTATATTATAGGTTGTCTTTTCTTCTACAGAATATGATCCACCTGTGAACTTAGTATATTCTATAGTTAAACTTATTAAATTATCGCTTATATAATTTATCTTATAATCAACAGTACAATTGTATTTAGGTATATCATATTTGTTTTCCTTAGCGTACTTATGATCTATAATGCTCAACTCTTCTGTATTATTTTTAAATTCAATTATACTTTCAAGTATGTTACCATTAAGATTATTTTCAAAATCTTTATTTTTAAAACCTACCAATTTAGGAATTCTAAGATTTATATCAATGGTTTCTCCTAAGATTTTCTCCTCTTTAAAGTTCACATCTATTTTCCTTATCTGTTTTTTTTCCAATGCACTTACACTTTTACTAAAGTCACTATCCCTGCTAAAATTAAACAATACATTTGCCATTGCCAATACTACTAATATGCTAATAGAAATTATTTTTTTCATTGGTAATCCTCCTTATCATCTTCCAATTTTTACCTATATATTATCACATTCATTCCAAAAAATTACAGATATTATGTAGTTTTTAAAAAATATTTAATTACAATTTCTTACACATAGCTTACTTATATTGACATCCATTGCCTTTATTATTTCTATATAGCATATTTAAAATACAATATAATAAAAGATTAGTTCTATTTTTATATTAAAAGATTATTTATTGTAAAATTTTTATAACAAAAATCTTTTCTGTAAATGAAAAATTAACAATAAAAGATAGGAATTAATGTAATTTTAAAAAAACTTATAAATAAAAATAACCATCAAAATTTTAATTTTGATGGTTATTTTTATTATCTTTTCTTTTCATTAGATGCTGCAACTTCTTTTAATGCTTTTTCCACTACTAAATCTTCTTCTAGTTCTTTAAACGCTACTGATAACATAAGTTTTATTCTATTTAACTGATTTACTTCACTGGCACCAGGGTCGTAATCTACAGCCACAATATTAGACTCTGGATACTGTCTTCTAAGCTCTTTTATCATCCCTTTACCAGTTACATGATTAGGCAAACAAGCAAAAGGCTGCATACAAACAATATTTTTAGCTCCACTTTCAATAAGTTCTATCATTTCTGCAGTTAAAAACCATCCTTCACCAGTTTGGTTACAAAGTGATAATACATTTTCAGCTAAGTCAGCTAAATGAGATATACTCTTAGGTGAAGTAAATCTTTTACTATTGTTAAGTGCTTCTTTCATTGGTTTTCTGTAAAATTCTATATACATTTCTGCAACTTTAGATAAATATTTATCCTTTTTACTAAAACCTAAATATTTAGTTTTAAGTTCTGAATCTTTTATAGTGTATAAAAAGAAATCCATTAAGTCCGGCATTACTGCTTCACAGCCCTCTGATTCGATAATATCCACTATATAATTATTAGCATCTGGGTGGAATTTTACCAATATCTCACCTACAAGTCCCACTCTTGGCTTTCTAATATCTTTAATTTTTAAATTATCAAAATCATTTACAATATCATTAACAATTTTCTTAAATTCTTTAAAACTTCCTCTTTTTACAGCTTCTATGCATATGTCCACATATTTATTATAAAGCTTATTTGCAGAGCCTGCCTCTTCTTCATATGGTCTCACTCTATATAAAACTCTCATAAACAGATCTCCATATAAAATACCCATAATGGCCTTTTTCAATAAACTTAATGTAAATTTAAATCCTGGATTAGATTCAAGTCCAACTGCATTTAAAGATATAACTGGTATATTTTCAAAACCTGCATCCTTTAACGCTTTTCTTAAAAAAGCTATATAATTTGTAGCCCTGCATCCTCCTCCAGTTTGCGTTATAGCAATGGATGTATTGTTTAAATCATATTTACCAGATTTTAATGCGTTTATAAATTGACCTACAACTAATATAGATGGATAACAAGCATCATTATTTACATACCTTAATCCATCTTCAACAACACTATCATCTGCTTTTTCTAAAACTTTTAAATTATATCCTTCTGAAGAAAAAGCTGATTCTAAAAATTGAAAGTGTATAGGTGACATCTGAGGCGCTAATATAGTATGAGTTTTTTTCATCTCTTTAGTAAATATAGGCCTTGGTGCTTGTTCTGCAATCTTTATAGGAATTACTCCTTTTTTATCTCTTTCTTCCATAGCAGCTTTTAATGAACGTATTCTAATTCTTGCTGAACCTAAGTTGTTTACTTCATCAATCTTTAGTACTGTATAAATTTTATTATTATTTTCCAAAATCTCCTGAACTTGATCTGTAGTCACTGCATCTAAACCACATCCAAATGAATTTAACTGCACTAGTTCAAGATTTTTTTCCTTTGCTACATAGCTAGCTGCAGCATATAATCTTGAATGATAAACCCATTGGTCAACAACCCTTAAAGGTCTTTCTACTTCTCCTAAATGAGCAATAGAGTCTTCTGTTAATACTGCCATATCAAAATTAGTAATAAGTTTATCTAATCCATGATTAATTTCTGGATCTACATGATAAGGTCTTCCAGCAAGCACTATGCCTTTTTTACCGCTTTCTTTTAAATATTTTAAAGTTTCTTCACCTTTTTCTCTTAAATCTTTTTTAATATTCTCATCTTCTATAAAGGCTAAATTTAATGCCTCTTTTATTTCCTTTTTAGGAATATTATACTCTTTTAGTGTATCTTCCATCCTTGTTACTAAAGCATCTCTATTATGTAAAGATATAAAAGGATTTTTAAAAGATACCTTTTTTTCTTTTAAGAGATCAATGTTAGTCCTAATAACTTCTGAATAAGATATAACTATAGGACAGTTATATTGATTTGTAGCTCCTTCTTGTTCTTTTTGTTCATAAACTATGGAAGGATAAAATATAAAATCTACATCTTTCTCTATTAAGCTAACTATATGTCCATGACTAAGTTTAGCAGGATAACATGCTGATTCAGATGGTATAGTTTCAATTCCCTTTTCATAAATTAGTTTTGAACTTCTAGGTGATAATTCTACCCTAAATCCTAATTTAGTGAAAAATGTAAACCAAAATCCATAGTTTTCATACATATTTAAAACTCTAGGTATTCCAACTGTTCCTCTTGTTGCTTCTTCTTTTTTTAATGGTTTATAAGAAAACATTCTTTTATATTTATACTGGTATAAATTAGGTACTGTGTCTTTTTTTATTTCCAATCCTAAACCTCGTTCGCACCTATTTCCCAGTATAAATTCTCTTCCATCAGAAAATCCATTTACCGTTAATAAACAATTATTACTGCAAAGTCCACATCTTTTCATAGTTGTAGATGCTTTAAAGCTGCTTAAATTTTCTTTTTTAAGTATAGTAGAACTCTTTCCTTCTATATATCTTTCTTTAGATATTAAAGCACATCCAAAAGCTCCCATAAGTCCTGCTATATCTGGTCTCACTACTTCTCTTCCAGAAATCAACTCGAAACTTCTAAGTACTGCATCGTTATAGAAAGTTCCTCCCTGAACTATAATATTTTTTCCCATTTCTTTAGGATTTCTAATTTTTATAACTTTAAATAAAGCATTTTTAATTACTGAATAAGAAAGTCCGCTAGATATATCTCCTACAGTAGCTCCTTCTTTTTGCGCCTGCTTCACTCTAGAATTCATAAATACTGTACACCTTGACCCTAAATCTACAGGATTTTTAGCAAGTAATGCCTCTTTAGCAAAATCTTCTACAGTCATATTTAGTGATTGAGCAAAGTTTTGAATGAAAGATCCACATCCAGCTGAACAAGCTTCATTAAGAGTTACTGAGTTAATGACTCCATCTTTTACTCTTAAACATTTCATGTCCTGTCCACCAATATCCAATATAAAATCTACATTAGGGAGAAAATGTTCTGCTGCTTTATAATGTGCTACAGTTTCTATTTCCCCTATATCAACTTTTAATGCAGCCTTAATTAGCGCTTCACCGTATCCTGTTACAGTAGAATTTACAATTTCAACTTCTTCAGGCATTTTATTATATAAATCTAATAATGCATTCTTAATAAGTTTTAATGGATTTCCCTCATTACTTCCGTAATAAGAATATAATAAGTTCTTATCTTCATCAATTAAAGCTATCTTAGTAGTAGTTGATCCTGCATCTATTCCAAGATAACATTTGCCTTTATAACTGCTTAACTCTTTTGAGTTTACTTTAAAAGAATTGTGTCTATTTTTAAATTCATTTAATTCATCTTGATTTTTAAATAATGGTGATAATCTTTGTACTTCCTGACCTTCACAATACTTTAAAAGTTCTAATTTATCATATAACTCTTTAAAAGTAATACATTCACTTTTCACTGATAATATTGCACATCCTATAGCAACAAACAACTGAGAATTTGCTGGAAATACAACGTCATCTTCTTTAATATTTAAAGTTTCTATAAATCTTTTTCTAAGCTCTGATAAAAAATATAATGGACCACCTAAAAATGCTACTTTTCCTCTTATAGGTCTTCCACAAGCAAGTCCACTAATAGTTTGATTTACAACAGATTGAAATATAGAAGCTGCTATATCCTCTTTTAATGCTCCTTCATTTATTAATGGCTGAATATCTGACTTTGCAAAAACACCACATCTTGCAGCAATAGGATGTATAGTTTTATAATTCTTAGCCAATTCGTTTAACCCTGTAGCATCTGTTTTTAACAAAGATGACATTTGATCTATAAATGCACCGGTTCCCCCTGCACAAGTTCCATTCATTCTCTGTTCCATTCCATTTTTAAAATAAGTTATCTTTGCATCTTCTCCACCTAATTCGATGGCTACATCAACGTCATCAGCAAAGGTTTCTATGGTTTTACTACATGCAATAACTTCTTGAACAAAAGGTATCTTTAACCAATTAGATACAGACAATCCTCCAGATCCTGTTACATTTATAGTAATTCTTTCATTTTGAAAAGAACTATAAGCATCACTTATTAATCTAACTATAGTACTTTTAATATCAGAAAAATGTCTCTCATATTTACTGTACAATATTTGAAAATTTTCATCTAAAACTACTAATTTAACTGTTGTTGAGCCAACATCTAAACCTAAATGTAATAACTTTTTCATACTTTCACCACTGTTCCTTTTTAATTTAATAATTAGTGAATAAATATCTACAATAAAAATTACACTTATTAAAAAACTCTATAATTAATATATAGAGTTAAACCACTAAAATTTTAGTAATCTAACTCTATTAATCCTATCTTTTTACTTCACTCTCCAAGTTGTACCTTCTTTGCTATCTAATATTTCAATATTCATGTCTAAAAGCTGATTTCTTATTTCATCAGCTTTAGCATAATCTTTTGCTTTTCTAGCTTGGTTTCTTTTGTCAATCAATGTATTTATCAATTCTTCATCTACATTAGATAAATCTTTTTCAATTTTCATTAAATCTAAAGATAGTACTTTATCAAAGTCATCTATTAGTGTAGCTTTTTCTTTATTATTAAGTTGATTATCTTTTAAAACATCCAATAATACTGTAAAGGCATTTGCTATATTTAAATCATCACTTATATGAGCTTTGAAACTTTCTTTATATAAATTTATCTTTTCTTTATCTATTGAATCACTATCATTTATATTCTCTAATATTAATGATATTCTCTTTTTAAGAGCTTTAAAAGATTTTCTTGCATCTTCTAAACTTTCAAAACTAAATACTAACTGTTTTCTATATCTTGACTGTAAGCAAAAGTATCTGTAATCTAAAGGTGAAAATCCTCTATCCTCTAGTGTTTTTATAGTTAAAAATTCTCCACTTGATTTAGACATTTTTCCACCATCAAGTACTAAAAACTCTCCATGTATCCAATAATTCACCCATTTTTCTCCACTATAAGCTTCTGATTGTGCTATTTCATTTGTATGATGCACTGGTATATGATCTATTCCTCCACAATGGATATCAATTCTATTTCCTAAATATTTCATAGACATCGTAGAACATTCTAAATGCCATCCTGGAAACCCTCTACCCCATGGTGAATCCCATTGCATTATTTGATTTGCAAATTTAGAATTTGTAAACCAAAGCACAAAGTCTAATGGATTCTTTTTATTCGGGTCTATTTCTATTCTACTACCTGCTTCTAATTCATCAATACTTAAATTAGCAAGTTTAGTATAGTCTTTAAATTTTTCTATTTCAAAATACACGTTTCCATTAGCTTCATATGTATATCCTTTTTCCTCAAGTTTTTCAACGAACTTAATCATATCATCTATATGTTCTGTTGCTCTGCATACAACATTAGGTCGTTTTATGTTTAATTTATTACAATCTTCAAAAAAGGCATCTTCATAAAATTTAGCAATTTCCCAAACTGTTTTCTTTTCCCTTGATGCACCAAGAGCCATTTTATCTTCACCCTCATCTCCATCAGATTGAAGATGTCCAACATCAGTTACATTCATTACGTGTTTTACTTTATATCCCACATACTCTAATGATTTTTTTAAAACATCTTCAAATATGTAAGTTCTTAAGTTTCCTATATGAGCATAATTATACACTGTAGGTCCACAAGTATACATTCCTACTTTACTAGGCTTTATAGAAATGAACTCGTCTTTATTTCTCGTCATTGTATTATAGATATAAAAACTCATAATTATCTCTCCTTTTCCAGAATTTAAATATATAGCTAATTGTTCCTTTGCCTTTCATAATCTTATTATAATAGAGAAACATAATATCAATATTTATATAAAAAACATTTGAATCTATTATAAATTTTATTCATAAAATTTATATTTATGATTTAATTTAAAAAGCTACAGAAATAACTGTAGCTATCTATAAAATTTAGTATTGCGCTTTAATTTTATAGTTGCTTTATATTCTACAGTATAATGCAACTTATTCAATCTCTAATTAAATAAAATTTATATTTTAATAAAAAATAACTTAATATAAATTGTATCATAATAAGATAATTTTACAATATTTTTGTGAAATTATATGCTACCTAATATTTCATTTTAAGCAATTTTAAATTGACAATTGTAATTGTTTAAAATCCTGTTTAAAAAATTGATTCATAAAGAATTAAGCTAAACCACAATTGTCAATTATCTAAAGTTTTTTATTTTCTTTAGCTGTAAATTTATTTACTCATTGCTTTTTCATATATTTGCCTAACCCAAATTTTACATTTATTAAATCCATCCTTATCTTTTGCCTCTTGTATATCTAAATTAAACTCTCCTAATATATCACTATCAAAAAATAATTTTCTTTTGTCTTTTTCATTTTTTAATTCTTTTCCTAAAGTAAATAAAGCTATTTTCTTACCGGATAAGATATTTCCTAAACTGTTTCTTTTTAATCCTATAGGCATTTTATAAAACCAATTAGGTACTGCAAACACAATTAATTCATAAGATTTTATATCTTCCTTTAAACTTTCTAAATTAATATTGTCCTCTATAAAACTTTTATATGGGACTTTATCATAGATGGTAGTATTCTTTTTCTCATCTTTTAGTTGTAATAAATCTCCATTTATCTCCTCTCTCATAATTTTTGATAAATTTTTGACCATTCCATCTAGAGAATAAAATAATATAAGAGTTTTCAATATACCACTCCTAAGTACTTATTATTATCAGTATATGAAAACTCTTACTATTCAGTTAATAAGTGTATATTATACAAGATTAATTTTCTAAATAAAAGCCTTTCTCTCTTAAATCATTTTTTATATATTCACTGCATTCAATTATAAAATCATTCATTTTATTTTCTGCTACTCTCAAGTGTGCTGTCCAAGTTGCCATAACACGTTCCCCCTTTTTATCTATATATAGATAAACTACTCTAAAGTCAAATGTATATATAAATGTAAATTAACATTTTTTAACTTACAATTTACACTTGGTTTTGTAGCGGAGAACAGCGTTCTCCATATAACTAGCAATTTATTACTAGTTATAACATCTATTCAAGAAAATTTTTTACTAAAAATAATTTCATCTTTAATTGTGAATTTTGAATTGTGCATTAATCTAAGGATTGTGGTTAATATTTCAAAATATAACTTATATTCACACCTACATTAAGTTTTAGGCTCTATATATAGCTACTAAATTCTTCTTTATATTTAAAATTCCTTCTTTTGTTAAATAAAAAAGAATAAGATAAACTTTTGCTTTAAAGTCTGTCTTACTCTTTTTTAATTTTATTTATTTTTTTTTTACCCTATTTGGTTTTGCTTTAGGTTTAATAACTTTATTATTGCTTTTATTATATTTATTATAAGAGTTATTTTGTGGTGTATCATAATGCTTTAAAAAACCTGATAAATCCATAAACCATAAAAATAAAATCACAAAAATTCCTGGAATTATATATCTAGCAACATAATTAGGCATTGTTGGCCAAATCAATGTTGGTGCTATAAACACAACTAAAGCTATTACTAATACAATCCATTTGTTTACTTTAATCTTTTCTAGTACATATGATCTAAGTATTCCATAGACAATTAACGCTATAATAGAAAAAAGTAAAATACCTAAAATAAGTTTAAATGTTTCCAACTTTATCCCTCACTTCTTATTATGTTATATTTAAATATTTTAATAAATATATAAACTTACTCATGACTTTAAGTAATCAGTGGTTTATTTAGTTCACAATTGTAGAAATTTCTCAGTTATCATTAAGAAATTTTAAATCAATTCTGTATGTGCAAACAGTACTTTCTATAAAATAACTAGCAATTATATTGATAATTAAAAAATAATTTCATAATTAATTATCCATTGTGAACTGTGAATTATATATTAAATTTTAGAGCAGTTTATTTATATTATATAATATACCCTTATTAATTAACAGTTTTTATTTAAATTTACACTTAAAATTCTATTTACTTTATGTTAAACTTTATGTGAGATACTATAAAATAATTATTAATTTTTTATAAATCATCTTCTTTTTATTTAAAATATTTTTTCTCATTGTTATAAATTATCAATAGTTGTAAATAATAAAAGATGTAAATATTTTAGAAAAAGGAGATGTGTTATATGAGAACACTAGACACAATCGTACTAATACTTGTTATAATTGGTGCAGTAAACTGGGGACTAATTGGGCTATTTCGATTTGACTTAATAGCTGCGCTATTTGCTGGTTCAAGTACTTTTGGCTCTATAAGCCAATTTAGCCGTATTATTTATGCAATAGTTGGTATTTGTGGATTATATGCTCTTTCATTTTTAGGAAGAGATAGAGATCGTGATGACGTTTAACGTTAAAATATAACCTTTATAAAAAAGCTGAAGTATTTCAGCTTTTTTATTATTTAGTTATTAGGTGGGATAATATGAGTATAAAAAAATATATAAATTACAAGCTTAAAGAATTAACTATAGAAGATTTACTTAAATTTTCTGATTTAAAATTAGTGAGGGGATATTGTAAGCAGTGTAAAAAATATGGTACTGTTTGGTCATGTCCTGAATTTAATTTTGATGAATTAGAACTTTTAAAAAATTATCAATATGCATATATAATTCATTCAAAAGTTTACTTAAAAGATATAGATGAAAGTAAAATGAAGGAATATTACCAAAATCTCCTACATACTGTACCTGAAGTTAAAGATTATAAAGATGATATGGGTAAAAAATTTAACACCCTATATTTCTCTTGCAGATTTTACTTAGATGATATGTTATTAAAACTTGAGAAGAACTACAAAGATTCTCTAGCTTTAGTATCTGGAAGATGTCTTCGTTGCAATCCCTGTGAAAGAAGCAAAGGAAAGGAATGTATAACCCCTGAAGATATAAGATACTCCTTAGAGGCTCTTTCTATAGATGTATCATCTTTATTAAAAAATTCATTAAATGAAGAGATTCAATGGAGTAATGATGAGTCCTCTAGTTATATTACATGTGTGTCTGCATTACTTTCAAAAACTCCAATAAAAATAGTTCAATTAGAAGATGCCATTATTCATTTTTAATAAATCTAAGTTGAAGAGTAACAGTTTTCTCATTTTCTCGTATAACTAAAATACTAATAGAAATATTACTACTTAATATTTCATCAAAAATTTCATTTACACCTTCTTCCATAAATTTTATAGTATCTCCTCTTCTATTTTTAATAACATAATTAGAAGAAGTTCTCTCTAAGTATAGATTTTCCCATTGAACTAAATTATGTTTATTTTCCACTTCAAATATTAATCCTTTATTTATTAAGAACCTCTTTAATACTTCATATTTTCTTTTAAGTTCCTCTCCTCTTTCCTTTAATTTTTTATAAAATTGTTCCTTTTCATCTATTAATCCTTTTTCTTTCTCTATTTTAATTTCTAAACTTTCCTTTTCATTATCTAATTCTAATATATGTTTATTAATTTTATCTAAATATCTTTTGCTATTTTTCATAGTTTACCTTGCCTTTCTATAAGTTCTTTATATAAAATATTAATGAGGTGAAGCTTATGAAAAAACTTCAAGAGATTATTGACTTATTATCGACTAATTTATTAATCATAGTTGAGAAAATTTCTAAATCTCTATATAAAGTTTACAATGATATGGTGTTCAATTTCAATAAACAAAACACTATAAAAAAAATGTTTGAACCTACCATTGATAAAAAAGAAGATATAAATAAAAAATTATTAAACAATTTAAAGTCTCTAA
>NZ_JACSQB010000154.1 GCF_014836835.1 Clostridium faecium
GCACCCCAGGGGACTGTATAGAAAACAGCTATAGATTTAGATTTTGTAGATATTTCTTATTTTGGCTAAGATTTATGGATTTTGTTACAGACCCCAGGGGTGGAAATAAACTTCACCCCTGGGGAACAGCGCGAAGCCCGTCAGGGTTGCCCTGGGGTGCAGTATGGTTTGGAGCTAAAACCAGTGACATTGTATCAATATTATGGAGAGAAGAATCACAATTTCAATATTGCTCAATGCCGCAAATATAGCGCCATATCCTACTGCACCCCAGAGGACTGTATAGAAAATAGTTGCAGATAATTTGTTAATTATTAATCGTTAATTTTTAATTACATAATTTTTCCCAAAATTTGTGCATTGCAAATATTAAATTTTTAATTATATAATAAATAATGTTGTTATATAATAAAAGATGTTGTTATATAATATATAATTTTGTCATAATAATTATCAATTAAATTTTTTTAATAGAATAAATATTAATATATTGAAAAAATATTCTATAAATCTTAAAAAACTATGAAAATAAAATGAATAATTTATATATAATTTACATAATTTATTTTTAAAATACATATAAACAAATTATGATTAATATGGTAAAATAATAACAAAGTGTAGAATGGATAAGGTATTCAATGAATTATTAGCTTGGGCAGGCTAAGATGACGTTTAAACTTTGCAATATTATATAAACTAAATTAGGAGTTGATTACAGTGGAAAGGAAAAAAAATATATCAATGGCAGTCATAAAAAGAATGCCAAAATATTATAGATACTTAAAAGAACTAGCTAATAATGATGTAGATAGAATTTCTTCTAAGGAATTAAGTGAAAAAATAGGCTTTACTGCGTCACAAATAAGACAGGATTTAAATTGTTTTGGTGACTTTGGTCAACAAGGATATGGATATAACGTTAAAGAACTTTTATCTCAAATAGGATTAATCTTAGGATTAGACAAACAATATAATACAATAATTGTTGGAGCAGGTAATATAGGTCAAGCGATTGCTAACTATACTTATTTTCAAAAAATGTCCTTTGATTTAAAGGCAATATTTGATATAAATCCAAAACTTATTGGATTAAAAATAAGAGATGTAGCAATAGAAGACATAGACGATTTACCAAGCTATATAAAAGAACATTCAATAGATATAGCTATAATCTGTGTACCTAAAGACAGAGCACAAGGTGTGTGTGATGTAATAACTGAAAGTGGAATAAAAGGTATATGGAATTTTGCACCGGTAGATTTAAAGGTGCCTGATGATGTAATAGTAGAAAATGTTCATTTAAGCGAAAGTTTAATGACTTTAAGCTATTTATTAAATGAAAACAATGAATATAATGATGATCAAGATGAAGAATAGGTTTAATTACTAATTTTAATCTTGGAGATGCTATTTAAATTTTAATAATTATGTATAAAAGTTCTTAAAAATATGAAGAAACTTTTATAAAAGTATATTGTGGAGATTAATTCTAAATGAATTAATTTCATCCACAATTTTTCATTTATGACTTAATTTTTATAAATTATATAACTTAAGTTATTTATATAACTTAACAATCTATAATTTATTTGAATAAATAAATAAAATTTAAGATACATATAAATATTGGAAAAGCTTATAAAAAAGCTTAAAAATTTTATTTGGAGTTTAATTATAATTTTAATAAAGTTTAAAGATATATTTAATAAAGGTTATAATTTTTTAGATTTAGAAAAATTTCGTGATATGTGTTGAAAAAGTTTGCAAGTCATACTATAATAATGATTGAGGCATTTAATGCTTCAATCATTTTGTTTTTATTTGTTAGAATATTAACAAATAGTGCAGGAAACAAAAATAAATAATTCATGGGGAGATGGAGTTATGGATTTTAAAAACCTTATCTTTGAAAAAGAAGGGAATATTGCTATTGTTAAGCTTAACAGACCAAAAGCTTTAAATGCTTTAAATTCAGAAACTTTGAAAGAATTAGATAACGCTATTGAATTAATCGAAAATGACGCTGAAATTTATGCTGTTGTGTTAACAGGAGAAGGAAAGGCTTTCGTTGCGGGAGCAGATATTTCTGAAATGAGAGAATTAAATTCACTTGAAGGAAGACAGTTTGGAATATTAGGAAACAAAGTTTTTAGAAGAATAGAAACTTTAGATAAACCAATCATAGCTGCTGTTAACGGATTTGCATTAGGTGGAGGTTGTGAGCTTTCTATGGCCGCAGATATAAGAATAGCTTCATCAAAAGCTAAATTTGGACAACCAGAGGTTGGATTAGGAATAACTCCTGGATTTGGAGGAACTCAAAGACTAGCTAGACTTGTGGGAGAGGGTAAAGCTAAGGAATTGATTTTCACAGGAGACCTAATTAATGCAGAAGAAGCTTTAAGAATTGGATTAGTAAACAAAGTTGTTGAGCCAGAACAATTAGTTGAAGAAGCAACTAATATGGCTAAGAAGATTGCAAGCAATGCTCCAATAGCAGTTAAGCTTTGCAAAGATGCTATAAATAAAGGTATGCAAATGGATATAGATAATGCTCTTATGTATGAATCTCAAGTATTTGGACTTTGCTTTAGTACAGAGGACCAAAAGGAAGGTATGGGAGCTTTCATAGAAAAGAGAGATAAAACCTTTAAAAATAAGTAGATAAAAAATCCGTTGATATTATAAATTATAGGAGGAATGGGAAATGAATTTTTCTTTAACTAAGGAACAAGAATTTGTAAAACAAATGGTAAGGGAATTCGCTGAAAATGAAGTGAAACCTATTGCCGCTGAAATAGATGTAACTGAAAGATTTCCAATGGAAAATGTAGAAAAAATGGCTAAATACAACATGATGGGTATTCCTTTTTCTACTGAATTTGGTGGAGCAGGTGGAGATAGCATATCTTATGCTATAACAGTAGAAGAATTATCAAGAGTTTGCGCAACTACAGGAGTTATAGTTTCAGCTCATACTTCATTATGCGCATCTCCAATAGATGCTTTCGGAACTCCAGCTCAAAAAGAAAAATACTTAGTGCCATTAGCTAAAGGTGAAAAATTAGGTGCATTTGGTTTAACTGAGCCTAATGCTGGAACAGATGCTTCTGGACAACAAACAACAGCTTACTTAGATGGAGATAATTATATATTAAATGGTTCAAAAATATTTATCACTAACGGTGGAGTTGCTGATACTTTTGTAGTATTTGCTATGACTGATAAATCAAAAGGAACAAGAGGAATATCTGCATTTATAGTTGAAAAAGGTTTCCCAGGATTCTCAATAGGTAAAGTTGAGGAAAAACTAGGAATAAGAGCTTCTTCAACAACTGAGCTTGTATTTGAAAACTGTGTAGTTCCAAAAGAAAACTTACTAGGAAGAGAAGGAAAAGGCTTTAGTATAGCAATGAAAACTCTTGATGGAGGAAGAATTGGTATAGCTGCTCAAGCACTAGGAATAGCTCAAGGTGCTTTAGATGAAGCTGTTGCTTACATGAAAGAAAGAAAACAATTTGGAAAACCACTTGCAGCATTCCAAGGATTACAATGGATGATTGCTGAAATGGATGTTAAAGTTGAAGCTGCTAGACAATTAGTTTACAAAGCTGCTTACAGAAAAGATAACAATCTACCATACACAGTAGACGCTGCAAGAGCTAAATTATTTGCTGCAGAAGTAGCTATGGAAGTTACTACTAAAGCTGTTCAAATATTTGGTGGATATGGTTACACTAAAGAATACCCAGTTGAAAGAATGATGAGAGATGCTAAGATAACTGAAATCTATGAAGGAACTTCTGAAGTTCAAAAAATGGTTATCGCAGGAAACATCTTAAAGTAGGAGGGAAATTACAATGAAAATAGTTGTTTGTATGAAACAAGTTCCAGATACAACTGAAGTTAAAATAGATCCAAAGACAGGAACTCTTATAAGAGACGGTGTTCCTTCAATAATAAATCCAGATGATAAAAATGCTTTAGAAGAAGCAATAAGATTAAAAGATGAAAAAGGTGCTCACGTTACAGTAGTAACAATGGGACCACCACAAGCACAAAAAGCACTAGAAGAAGCATTAGCTATGGGTGCAGATGAAGCTATATTAGTTACTGATAGAGCTTTTGCAGGAGCAGATACATTAGCTACTTCTCATGCATTAGCTGCTGTAATAAAACAATTAGACTATGATGTAATATTTGCTGGAAGACAAGCAATAGATGGAGATACAGCTCAAGTTGGACCAGAAATTGCTGAACACTTAAATATACCACAAATAACTTATGTTGAAGAAGTTCAAGTAGAATCTGACGGATTAAAAGTTAGAAGAGCTTGGGAAGATGGATATGAATATATAAAAGTTCAAACTCCAGTTCTATTAACTGCAATAGAAACTTTAAACGAGCCAAGATACATGAATGTTAAGAACATATTTGCATTAAAAGATAAAGAAATAAAAGTTTGGACTGTTAAAGATATAGATGTAGATGTAGCCCTTCTTGGATTAAAAGGTTCACCTACAAAGGTTAAGAAATCTTGGGCTAAAGAAGCTAAAGCACAAGGTGAAGTTATAAACGTATCACCAAAAGAAGCAGCTTCAATTGCACTAGCTAAACTAAAAGAAAATCACTTTATTTAGTAGGTAGGAGGGAATTACAATGAATATAGCAGATTACAAAGGTGTTTGGGTCTTTGCTGAGCAAAGAGACGGAGAATTACAAAAGGTTTCACTAGAACTTTTAGGAAAAGGTAGAGAAATTGCAGATAAGTTAGGAGTAGAACTTACAGCATTACTTATTGGACATAATGTAGAAGGAATGTCTAAAGAATTAGCAGCATACGGTGCTGATAAAGTATTATTAGCTGATAGAGAAGAATTAGCACATTATTCAACTGATGGATATGCTAAAGTTATAGCTGACCTTGCTAATGCTCATAAACCAGAAATAATATTCATAGGAGCAACTTACATTGGAAGAGACTTAGGTCCAAGAGTTGCAGCTAAACTTTCAACAGGATTAACTGCTGACTGTACAGCACTTGATATAGATCCAGAAAACAACAACTTAATGATGACAAGACCAGCATTTGGTGGAAACCTAATGGCTACAATCGTTTGTGGAGATCATAGACCACAAATGTCAACTGTAAGACCAGGAGTTTTCGAAAAACTTCCAAAAGACGATTCAAAAGTTGCTGTTGTTGAAAAAGCTAACTTTGAATTAAGTGCTTCAGACATCAGAACTAAAGTTTTAGAAGTTAAAAAAATAGTTAAAGAAGTTGAAGATATAATCGAAGCTGATATCATAGTATCAGGTGGTAGAGGAGTAGGTTCAAAAGAAAACTTCGCTATATTAAAAGAACTTGCTGACGTATTAGGCGGATCAGTTGCAGGTTCAAGAGCTGCTGTTGATAACGGATGGGTAGACAAAGCAGTTCAAGTAGGTCAAACAGGAAAAACTGTAAGACCAACAGTATATGTTGCTTGTGGTATATCAGGAGCTATCCAACACTTAGCTGGTATGCAAGACAGTAACTATATAATTGCTATAAACAAAGATGCAGATGCTCCAATAATGAAAGCAGCTGACGTTGCATTAGTTGGAGATTACCAAAAAATTGTTCCAGAAATGGTAGCTCAATTTAAAGCAATGGAAAAATAAAATTTACTGATAAATTTTGAGAGCTAAGTTAAGTATTTAGCTTAGTTCTCTTGAATAAATTTTAGGCATATTGAAAAAAATAGTCATTATGCCTTGCAAGTATGATATAATATTGTTAACTTATTTGGTTTATGATGACGCCATATTTAAATTAAGTTTTTTACATTACCCCGATGCAAAAGCATTGGGGTATGTGTGAATATATAACTTTGACAATGTTTTAAAATAAAACTAGGTATTAATTTTCAGCTAATAAGGAATTAAAAATTATGATAAATAATTAGAAAATTTCGTATTTATTTTATCTATAAATCCTTATAATTTATTAGCATAAGATTATTTTAAAACATGGTCATAAAGTTAATACTTAGGAGGTATTTAGTATGAAAAAAATATGTGTTCTTGGTGCTGGAACTATGGGTTCTGGTATAGCTCAAGCTTTTGCTACAAAAGGTTATGAAGTTATAATAAGAGATATTAAGGATGAATTTGTTTCAAAAGGAATAGCTGGAATTAAGAAGAATTTGGACAAATTAGTTTCTAAAGAAAAAATAACTGCTGATAAAGCTGAAGAAATATTATCAAGAATAAGCGGAACAACAGATATGAACTTATTAGATGATGTTGACTTAGTTGTTGAAGCAGCTGTAGAAAACATGGAAATTAAAAAAAGCATATTTAAAGAATTAGATAAAATATGTAAACCAGAAGCTATATTAGCTACAAACACTTCATCTCTTTCAATTACAGAAGTTGCTGCTGCAACAAATAGACCTGATAAAGTTATAGGAATGCATTTCTTTAACCCAGCTACAATAATGAAACTTGTAGAAATTATAAAAGGAATGGCAACTTCAGATGAAACTTTCAATGCTATAAAAGAATTAACTTTAGCAATAGGAAAAGAGCCTGTTGAAGTGGCAGAAGCTCCAGGCTTTGTTGTAAACAGAATATTAATACCAATGATTAATGAAGCAGTTGGAATACTTGCAGAAGGTATAGCGAACGCAGAGGATATAGATAAAGCTATGATGCTAGGAGCAAATCATCCAATGGGTCCTCTAGCACTTGGAGACTTAATAGGTCTTGACGTTTGTTTGGCAATTATGGATGTATTATATAAAGAAACAGGAGATACTAAATACAGAGCTCACAGCTTACTTAGAAAATATGTCAGAGCTGGATTCCTTGGAAGAAAAACAGGAAGAGGATTCCACAATTACAACAAATAATTTAACAAATAAAATGAACTTATAATAAAAAGTACCCTTAAATGAAATGTACATTTTAAGGGTGCTTTTTTATTATTCTATAGGAAACTATAAAAAAGCTAAACTTGTTAACAACCTTAAACAATTCACAATTCAAAATTCACAATGGAGAGGGAATTAGATCACCTCTGGGGAACAGCGCGAAGCCCGTTAGGGTTGTCCTTGGATGCAGTATGGTTTGTAATATAAGTCAATGACAATATGATAAATTTATGGAGATAAGCAGTACAATTAAAGTATTATTTAATGAAGCAGATGTAGCAATGTATTATATTGTACTTCAGGGGGTTAAATAAAAAAGGCTGATATAAAATAAATATATCAAGCCTTAAGTTAAGATGTCAAAATGGACATCTATGAAAAAATATGCCCCTTTATTATATCATAAACAAATGTTAGATGGTAGTTAAATGAATAAAAATTCATAAATACTGTATTCTATATTTTAATAAACATTATTCATATTTTTAATATAAGATTAAATTATAAATTGAAATTTATAATTAACTTAGGAGAAATTTTAACAAATTAGAAAATATATTTTTACTTAAGAGAATAGTATGAATATGATTTAAAATAAAATTGATTTACTTAGATAAGCTCTAATAGTAGCAAACTATATTAGACAAATTATCTTAAAAATCAACATTATATAATTTGAAGTTGTATTCGTTTAAACTGTTCATTATTCTAGAGGGTTAATGTTTTACTTTTATTGAAATTATAATATGGATTTATAAAGGGAAAAGGTATAATTTTCTAAAAAATCTCTTGAAAAACTATGTGAATAAGAGTACAATAGAGTTGTACAAATTGTTAATTTATTATCAATATTTATAAGATTATGAATATCAATGAGGAATGGTTATTTAAGATAACTGTGAAAGGGGATTAATAATGAACAGATTTACATTACCAAGAGACATTTATTACGGTGAAAACTCATTAGAAGTTCTTAAATCTTTAAAGGGTAAAAGAGCTATAATAGTTACTGGTGGTAGCTCAATGCAGAAATTTGGTTTCTTGGATAAAGTTAAAAATCTATTGAAAGAAGCTAATATGGAAGTTAAGACAATTGAAGGGGTAGAGCCAGACCCATCTATTGAAACAGTTATGAAAGGCGCAGAAGAGATGAGAAATTTTGAGCCAGAATGGATTGTTTCTATAGGAGGAGGATCGCCAATAGATGCCGCAAAAGCCATGTGGGTATTTTATGAACATCCTGAATTAACTTTTGAGGATATAAAAGATCCATTTTCTATTCCTACATTAAGAAATAAAGCTAGATTTGTTGCAATACCTTCAACAAGTGGTACAGCAACAGAAGTAACAGCATTTTCTGTTATTACAGATTATGAAAAGAAAATAAAATATCCATTAGCAGATTATAATATAACTCCAGATATAGCTATATTAGATACAGAACTTACTATGACTATGCCTAAGAGCTTAGTTGCTCATACTGGAATGGATGCTTTAACTCATGCTATAGAAGCTTATGTTGCATCTAATAAGTCACATTTTTCTGATCCATTAGCTATGGAAGCTATAACAATGATAAAGAAAAATATAGTTGAATCTTATGATGGATGTAAAAAAGCTAGAGAACAAATGCATATAGCTCAATGTTTAGCAGGAATGGCATTTACAAATGCATTATTAGGTATAACTCATTCAATGGCACATAAAACTGGTGCAGTATTTAATATTCCACATGGATGTGCCAATGCAATATTCTTACCTTATGTTATAGACTTTAATAAAACTGCTTGCAGTGAAAGATATGCAAATGTTGCTAAAAGCTTAGGTTTAAGTGGAGAAACTGATGAAGAATTAATAAATGCATTAACAGATTGCATAAGAGAATTAAATGATGTTATGGACATACCTTCTTCATTAAAAGAATATGGTGTAAAAGAAGAAGATTTTAATAAATGGGTAGATTATATTTCAGAAAACGCAGTAAAAGATGCCTGCACAGCTTCTAACCCAAGAAATGTTTCTGCTGAAGAAATGAAAAAGATATTTACTTGTGCATTTAATGGAGAAAAAGTAGATTTTTAATTTGGACAAACATATATAAAATTGAGAATTGGCAATTCTTTCACCACAATTGCCAATTTCCCATTCTCCATTATTTAATTTGTCAATTAAAATGAGAATAGTGAAAAAATTCAAATAATATGCACGATTAATATTGACTATATAAATTGAAAGAATATAATAGATATTGTAGTTAATATTTTGATAGATAATTTAAGATATATATAGTATCCCATTTTATATAGGTAACTGTAGGGGCATAAATAGTATACTGTGTGATTTTTAGAAACTTTAAGGTAAGGCATAATGAAATGTTGCATTAAGGAGATTTACTTTAAGAGCATGGAAGATAAAGTTAAAAATTATTCTAATTTTTAAGTTTTGAGAAACTTTCACTTTAAGATAAAAGGACAGGTGTAAATAGAGTTTATTTGTGTGCCTATTTACGTAGTGTCCCTTTTTTGTTGCAAAAAACATAAATAATGTATACTATTAGTTATAGTGTGTATATTTATTATGGACAGGCTATCTTAAGGTATATAAAATAGGCTACAATATTGACTAGTTTTTATATTTGAAAATACCTTATTAAAATGATTAGATTTGGAGGAACATGAACATGTATAAAATAGCTGAAAAAAGAGATTTAGCACCTCAAATTTTTTTAATGAACATTGAAGCACCTAGAGTAGCTAAATCAGCTAAACCAGGTCAATTTATAATCGTTAGAATGGATGAAAAAGGAGAAAGAGTTCCTTTAACTGTTTGTGACACCGATGCAGAAAAAGGAACAGTTACAATAGTTGTTCAAACTATTGGATGTTCAACTAAGGAAATGGCAAAATTAGAAGCTGGAGATATGGTGGCTGACTTTGTTGGACCATTAGGTAAAGAATCTGAATTATTACATGAAGATTTAGAAGAACTTAAAAACAAGAATATACTATTTATATCTGGTGGTGTTGGAGCTGCTCCAGTTTATCCACAAGTTAAATGGTTAAATCAACATGGGATAAAAGCTGATGTCATAATGGGATACAAAAATAAAGAAATGGTAATTTTAGAAGAAGAAATGAAGTCTGTAGCTGGAAATGTTTTTGTATGCACAGATGATGGATCTTATGGGTTTAAAGGAATGGTAACTAATAAATTACAAGATTTAGTACAAAATGAAGGCAGAAAATATGACTTAGTTGTATCCATAGGACCTATGATAATGATGAAATTTGTTTGCAAACTAACAGAAGAGCTTGGAATAAAAACAATTGTAAGTTTAAATCCAATAATGGTTGATGGAACTGGAATGTGTGGAGCATGCAGAGTTACAGTTGGAAACGAAACTAAATTTGCTTGCGTTGACGGACCAGAATTTGATGGACACGAAGTTAATTTTGACGAAGCACTAAAAAGAATATCAATGTATAAAGCTGAAGAGTGTGCAAAAGATAGCATAAAAGAAGGCTGTGGTTTAGGAGGTAACAAATAATGGCTGTGGATAGAATGAAGAGAACTCCAATAGCAGAGCAAGATGCTAAAGTAAGAGCTAAAAACTTTGAAGAAGTATGTTTAGGATATAATGAAGAAGAAGCTGTAAAAGAAGCTTCAAGATGCCTTAATTGTAAAAATAAACCATGTGTTAGCAAGTGTCCAGTTGCTATAGATATACCAGAATTTATAGCTCATGTTAAAAATAAAGAATTTGAAGAAGCTGCTAAAGCTTTAGATAAACATACAGCACTTCCAGCAGTTTGCGGAAGGGTTTGTCCTCAAGAATTACAATGTGAAAGTAAATGTGTTCTAGGAATAAAGGGAGAACCAGTAGCAATTGGTAAACTTGAAAGATTTGTTGCAGACTGGTCAAGAGAACATAATGTAGATTTAACTAAAGAAATAGAAAAGAAAAATAAAAAGGTAGCAGTTATAGGTTCAGGGCCAGCAGGAATAACTTGTGCTGGAGATTTAGCTAAAATGGGATACGATGTAACGGTTTTTGAAGCATTACATGAACCAGGAGGAGTTTTAGTTTATGGAATTCCTGAGTTTAGATTACCAAAAGAAACAGTAGTTAAACATGAAATAAACAACTTAATTAAATTAGGTGTAAAAATAGAAACTAACGTAATTGTTGGAAGAACAGTTACTATAGATCAATTAATAAATGAAGAAAAATTTGAAGCAGTATTTGTAGGATCAGGTGCAGGTCTTCCTAAATTTATGGGAATACCAGGAGAAAACTTAAATGGAGTGTTCTCTGCAAATGAATTTTTAACAAGAAATAACCTAATGAAAGCTTTCAAAGAAGGATACTCTACTCCAATAAAAGCAGGTAATAGAGTTGCAGTTGTTGGCGGTGGAAACGTTGCTATGGATGCTGCTAGAACAGCTTTAAGATTAGGAGCAGAGACTCACATAGTTTATAGAAGAAGTGAAGCAGAACTTCCAGCAAGAGTTGAAGAAGTACATCATGCTAAAGAAGAAGGAATAATATTCGATCTTCTAGTTAATCCAATTGAAATTATTGGAGATGAAAATGGATGGGTTAAAGGAATGAAATGTATAAGAATGGAATTAGGTGAAGCAGATGCTTCTGGAAGAAGAAGACCTGTTGAAATTCCAGGATCAGAGTTCACAATTGACTGCGATACAGTTATAATGTCATTAGGAACATCACCAAACCCATTAATACCAGCAACAACAAAAGGATTAGACATTAATAAATGGAAGTGTATAGTAGCTGATGAAGAGACAGGAAGAACTTCTAAGGCTAAAGTTTATGCTGGTGGAGATGCTGTAACAGGAGCTGCAACAGTTATCCTTGCAATGGAAGCTGGTAAGAAAGCTGCTAAAGCTATAGATGAAGATTTATCAAATAATAATTAAATTATTTTAGTATAATGAAAATATACAAGCTTTAAGGTAAGCTTGTATATTTTTTATTTAAACAGTATAAATGAATAAATATTCATAAATTTTTATTCATTTATCATTCTTAGTTTTTTATAATCTTCTATTATTTTTTCGATAAATTTTATTTGCTCCTCTTTACTAAGCTTTGATAATTCCTTGTAACCACAATGATAAAAACATCCATGATAGGATTTTACAGGCTTTTCTGATGGAGTATGTAATCTAAGATCCAAAGGACAAGGTTGATACTTGGTATCCCTTGCTTTTAACTGATCTCTATTTATAGGATGACTATTAATATCATCTATTAATGCAATGTTACCAACTTCCTCACAAAGTCCAACGAGGCCATGTCCTTCTTTAACATGATTTAATAACTTTTCAAGAGTATAGATATATTCCTTATCTGACAACTCCTTATTTTCCAATGCCTTCATTTTCTCTCTCCCTTCTTCAATTGACAAATTTTTTTAATTCACAATTGTGGATATTTCTTAGCGTTTTCTTTTCATCCCTAGGGTATGTAACAGAATTTAAATTTTAACCAAAATGAAAAACAGTTGCAAAAGCTAAAAATGCAGCTGTTTCTTATACAGTCCCCTGGGGTGCAGTAGGGTATGGTGGTACATCTGCGGTATTGAACAATATTTGAGTTGTGCTAGTTATCTCCGTAATATTGATACAATGTCAATG
>NZ_JACSQB010000008.1 GCF_014836835.1 Clostridium faecium
CTTTAATAATTATTATAAAATTTAGTTAATTTGTATTTCTATTTCCATGTTCACATTTTTTTAAATAATATTTTTAAACTTTATAAATTTTAGCCATTAAAATAGTCAATATTCCCATTTTAATGTGATTATCGCAAAAGGAATATTGACTATCTTTATTATTTATATATATATTTAAGAAAGTTTAAATCCAAATTTTAATGGATCTTTATCATCAATTACAAAATGATTAAATCCTGTAATATATGCACTTGCAGTTATTTCAGGTATTATAGCAGAATAATTACCTACTTTAGTTTCTCCAATAACTTTTCCTCTGAACATAGTTCCTAAAATGCTTTCATATACAAACTCTTCTGATATTTTAAGTTTGCCTTTTGAATATAATGCTGCCATTTTAGCACTTGTTCCAGTTCCACAAGGAGATCTATCTAATTGTCCTTCACCAAACACTACTACATTTTGAAGGGTAGCATTAGAATTTTTAGGAGGTCCATAAAATTCTACTAAGTCTACAGTGTTTATATGTGATAAAGTTGGATGTTTAACTTCTATTGTTTTATTAATTATATTTCTTATAGCTACTCCCGCTTTACTAAGCCTCATAGAATTATTAGGATTGATATCTAGTCCCAATTTTTCTGCATTAACAAGTGCAAAAAAACTTCCTCCAAAAGCTATATCCACAGTTACTTCTCCTAATTCTGGTACTTCTATTTTTATTTCCTCCTTATATAAAAAAGCTGGAACATTAATTATAGAAGTTTCTAAAGCTCTTCCATTCTCAACTTTAACCTTTGCTTTAATTAATCCTGCAGGCGATTCTAAAACTATGTTGGTATATGGTTCTTTAATATCAACCATTCCTGTCTCCACTGCTATAGTAGCAGCCCCTATAGAACCATGGCCACACATATTTAAATAACCTCCAGCATCCATAAATATTATTCCAAGATCAGCATCTTTAGATACTGGTTGAGTTATTATAGATCCAAACATATCTTTATGCCCTCTGGGTTCTAGCATTATAGCGGTTCTTATATAATCCATATGCCTTTCTAAATAAGCTTTTTTCTCTGGCATGGTATCTCCTTTTATTACTGGTACCCCTCCTACAATTATTCTAGTTGGTTCCCCCATAGTATGAGAGTCGACAGCTTGAATGGATTTTATAATATTCATGATTTACTCCCCCATTTTTCTCATCTTCAATTTTAAAAAAGCTAAAGCTTTTCTGCTATCTAAAATAGAAACATTGTTTTCCCCCACAACTTCTGTTTCTACGCCTTCTTCTGACTTATTAAAATCAACTATAGTATCCATATATTTATTAGTAACTACAAATTTACCTTGAGTTCCAATAAAACTTAATCCTACCACTGGAATATTTCTTTTTCCTATCTCTTCAATGGTATTAGCAAAATCAACATGACTATTTCCCCAGCCATCTACAGAAATTATTACTCCATCAGCTCTCATAGCTTCTACCCAAGCAGCGGCTCTTTGTCCAACAAATATTTTATCTTCATTAGCTTGAGGGGTTCCAACTATAATTATTCCTAACAAATCTACATCTTCATCATTAGCTACTACATCAATTAAAGGATCTCTAAAATGATGTAGCGTAGTTTCTTTTGTTGATGGTCCTACTCCCATAGCTAAATTCCTCCTACTTGTTAATGCATTGCTCTCAAAGCCCCATCTCTATACTCATTAGGCGATAAAATTATAGGAACATTCCCCATATCGATTATTGATCTGCTTCCAATAGCTCCACAAGGTTCATTTGCAAACAAACAAGTATCGTACATGGCCCCTTGTCCTGCAACTTGTTTAATTATTACTATCCTTTTTCTATCCTTCTTTATTTTATCATAATATTCATACTTTTCAGTGCAATCTCTTCCATTAAGTAATTTTAGTTTTTCTCTTATCTCCTGTACCAGTAAATCACAACATCTATGTACTTCCCCTATAGCCTGTCTACAAGTACCCATGCCAGATTTTAGAGTAAAATCAATTTGTATAATAATATCTTCTATTTTTGGTGTTCCAGCTCTATTAAATTTGACTTTTTTACTAAGTATTCCTTCTGATGATCCAAATTCTGCTACTTGAACTCCTTCTTCGTCTACACCATTAACCATAACCATAACACCTGTAAGTGTGTGTGTTATCCCTTCCCCTATCTTTCCTAAAACCTTAACAGCTATTGGTGAAAAATCCATAATGGAATTTACAAAAATATCTCTTTCATCTGGTAAAATCACCTTTAATTTTATTTCCTTGATATATTCCCTATTAAAAATTATATTATTTATACCCTCTCTTAAATATAATGTTCCTTTTTCTATATAAGTTTTGTTAGAAAATTTAACATCTTTAATATGAAAAGTTTTAATTGTCAACTTTCTTAATTCCTTATAATCACTCATAAAACTCACCATTTTTATACCACTTTTTTAAAAATATTAATTCACAACTTAAAGCAATACATAGTTTATACTTCATAATTCACAATTAAGATTGAAATTATTTTCAGCAAAAAATTTCTTTAAATTAATATCTTAACTAGCAATAAATTACTAGTTATGTAGCTAACCCTATTTGCTACTACAGTATCAATTCAAAATTTCCCAGTTTATGCTGGGAAATATCCACAATTGTGAATTGAATAAAGTTGTGAATTGAATTAAATTTATATATAAAATTCATATGATATACATTAAACTTTAGCTATATACTCATATGGAAGACTTATTATCTTTCCTGGACTATCTATAGCTACTAACTGTTTTAATGTATCTTTTAATATATTTCTTTGCATTTCTTTATTATTTGGTTCTCCAGCATTAGCACCCATTGGTACAAGTGGAGCTACAGCCCTTGGTGTTCCTGTTTGTCTTACAACAGGTGGTAATGCAGCTATACAAATCGTAGGAATCCCTGATTCCTCTATCGCTCTCTGTACTAATACAGCTGAACGATGGCAGGTTCCTCAACCTGCAGTTAACACAACAGCATCTACCTCTTCCTCTTTCAAAATTTTTGCTATTGCTGGTCCTGTTTCATGAGAAAATTTTTCTTGGTTTCCGCCGCCACCCATAAATCCAATGTGTACTGGGGCAACTTCCTTTATAAACCCTTCTTCTTTTAATTCTTTTAATCTGTCTATAGGAAACATACAGTTTATATCTTTATTAACATCACCATTATCATATCCTCCATGTGATACCATAAGTTCAGATGATGGTGTATCTCTTGGTATTATTCTATAAGTGAAATCTCCTGCTAAATTAAATCTTTTATCCGTCTTCAAGTGAACTCCTGCTGCAGTTGCAAAAGCTACTTTCATATCTTTAAGCTCTTTTGTAATAGGTGTCCATACTGGTGGTGGTGTTATAGGTACAAAAATTTCTGATTGTAAGTTCTTAACCACAGAATAACTCATATTACTGTCCCGCCTTTCTATTTCTTTTCTCAATATTGCTTATATACTTCTCATTTGCTTCTTCTGATAAAACCTCTGGGAAGCTCATCCTAAACCCAACTTCTTGACCTAATTTAAGAGGATAATTTGTTATAAGCATTCTCATAGGTATCTTCATAAATCCAAGCCTTCCCTTTAAATCAATTCCAACAGCTCCATCATGTAATTCTACTATTATTCCCTGCATTTCAATAATTTTATCTCCGTACTGCATTTTTTCCTCACTAATATAAAATTTCTATTTTGTAGCATATTTTTCTAATCTTTTTTCACTTATAGGTATTGAAGTTTCATTTTCTACCCTATCAACTTTTATATCATAAGTTTTTTCAACTTCCTCTAAATTAGATTCCTTAACATTTGGATTCCATTTTCTTTCAGCAGCTTTAACTTCCTCACCATGCATAGCAGATTTCACCATAGCCAATGCTCTTATAGCATCTTCTTTACAAAGAGTATTGCAGGAAAGCACTTCATTTTCTATTCCAGCCTCTGATTTATTATTATCAACCATGTATTTCATATATTTATTTCCTACAACTAAGGCTCCTTGTACAGCACAAAAAGACATACCAACACAAATTACTCCTCTCATTCCAATTTGTTCTATATGAGAAGCAAAATCTATATGATTATTTCCAAAACCTTCTGTGGTAACTATAGCACCATCTACATCCATAGCTTCTATCATCATTCCTAATCTTTCAGAAACATAAAATTTTTCAGAGTTAATTTGAGGAGAACCAACAAAAATAACTCCTGCTAAATCTATCTCTTCATCTTTCATTGCTTCCATTACTAAAGGCTCTCTAAAATAATGTCTTGAACACTCTTTAGATGCTGGTCCTATACAAGTTAGTGCATGTATACCTCCATCCAACACTTCTAATGGCGATAGCATTATAGGAACATTTCCAAGGTCAACATTTGGCTTTCCTCCAAGAACCCCAACTGGTTCGACTGGTAAAATTAAATTATCATGCATCGCGCCTTGTCCCATTATTTCTTTAACTATGACTATCTTTTTCTTTCCTGGTCTTCTATATTGAATAAATTCTTCAGTGTTAACTACTAAACTTTCATCTAATTCCTTTAATGCCAGTCTTATTTCTTGAGTTATAAAATCTGTTGCTTTATGAGCTGACAATGGACCTGGTCTTTCCATATTAGTTCCTCTAGCTATTACTACTTCTGTCTTTATAAAAACTTCACCTTTATCTGGAGCTCCTGGTCTTCCCCACATTATATTTTCTTCTAATATTCCTTCTGAAGATCCAAATTCCCCTATTTGTACTCCATCTTCATCTGTACCAGTGACCATCATAATTACTCCATCTAGTATTCTTGTGACACCTGTCCCTAATTTTGAATCTGATTCTTTTGTAGCTATTGGCTGTACATCCATTATAGTTTCAGAATAGGTATTATACTTTTCTGGAGTTATTATATCAACCTTTATAGATTTAACTAAATCACTTTCATTTACTGCATCTTCACAAATATTTTCTCTTATATAAAGAGTTGTCCCTTCAATTTTAGTTTTTTCTCCAAACTTAACCTCATCTATTTTAAAATATTTCTTAGTTAAATTTCTTAGTTTTTTAGGTTCTTTTTCCACTTCTTTTACATCACATTTTTCTTCTTTCTTTTCTCCAACTGCTTTACTGCTTGATATTTGATTATTTAATTTATTCATCTTCATTGATGTTTCTGTCATTGGTGCCATTGTAAGTGGAACTTCAATATCAATTCCTTTACCTTCAGCTATTTTAATCTTAAGAACTCCTCCATTAAAGCTTGTAATACTTTCAGATTGTTCTTCAATTAATGTATCCTCTTCATATCCTTCCAACATATTTCCTACAATTGGAGTTAATGCAGCTATATCAACCTTTAACTTTTTTCCTATAACTTCTCCTGCAGTTAATACAGTTTCTTTTAAATCTATAAGCAAAGAATCTTCCAATTGATTAAAATACATCGGATTTTCTAAATCTTTTTCTGTAATAGTTTCACCGGATTTTTTATTGACTTTAAGTACTGCTTTAGCTGCTGTATCTATGATTTTATGCTCTTCTTTTCCCTCATCTAAAGATAATTTTTTAATTCCCTCTAGTAAATCTGGAGTTAATGGAGTTAATGAATCTATAGTTTTAATTAACTTAGCTCCTAAAACTTCAGCTATTTTTAAACATTCATCTGGTATATTTAATAATCCCGAATCAACCATATCGGGAAAAATTTCTGGGTCTTCTAAATTTTCTGCAGAAATTATAGTTCCAGCTTCAGTTCTACAACACACCACTGCAACTTCATCTTTCAAAGCCTCTGCATGTTCCTTACTCATTGACATAATCAAAGTCCCCCTTTACTCTATTTTTAAATAATTTTGCAGTTATAATCTAATTCTATAAAGTTAAGGAAAAGTATATAGTTAAAGTCTTCTTGTTAATTTGTGATTTACAGTTCTAAATATATGGTCTGTATGATGATATACAGCTAATCCAGCTTTAGGTCCGCAGTTCATCACAGTATTGGAGCAGTCACTACAATTAGAAATCAATACTCTATCTGCCCCTGCTTTCTTAAGCTCTAAGATTACTGCAGCCTGTCCTGGACAATCGCCAGGCGTCTTACACTTATTAGCTCCTTTAACATTAACTATATTTTTACACTGTACTACTTTAACAACATTTGATTTCATCTTACCCGCTAAATCTCTTAATCTTTCTTCATTTGCACCGCAAGCACAAACTAATAAACCTAAATTGCCTTTAAATTCAGGCAATTCTATAGTTACTATAGCTCCTCCTGAAATTTTTGTTACAGAAGCTTTATCCAGTTCCTCGGCTTTCCCTGTATAGGGTCCTCCTATAACAAGCTCACCATATTTTCCATCTATTCCACCGCAATTATCAATTAATTCTTTCACAGGAGTTCCTATTGGTACCTGAAAAAACACTTTAGATTCACCAATTCCTTTAATATTTCCAGCTACAGTTATATCTTTATCTATAACAGGTTTTCTATCTTCTACAGCTCTTGTTATATTTGCTAATGTTTCCGTATTTAATACAACAGATTTTGCTGCTAATGGCAATTCTGTAGGCTCCAACCACATTCCAAAAATTTCATGAATTAATGCTCTTTCTTCTCCCATAGGATAAATATCCTTAAGTTTTTTTATTCTTATGTTATCAATTCCATATATCTCTTTTTCAATAGAATCTATTGCCCTTTTATTTTTAGCTTTTATTCCTATGTATGCCCCTTTAGCTTTTGTAGCTTCCATAGCGTACTTTATTCCTTTTATAACTATCTTAGGATTTTCTTCTAAGAGTCTTATATTATGTTCTAACAATGGCTCACATTCTGCACAATTAGCTACTATATATCCATCTGGTATTTCAGGTTTAAGCTTTATATGAGTAGGAAATCCTGCTCCCCCAGCGCCTACTACTCCAGCTTCAAATACAGCATCAACAATATTATTGCATTCTTTAATCCTTACATAACCTTCCTTTTGCTCACTGTCACATAAAATCATTATTTCACTATCCGTTATTTTAAAAACTTCACCATTAATACTACTATGAATTTTAGCTCCTAATCCTTTTGTAGGTTCTGCAATACATTCCCCTCTTTTTACTTTTTGACCTTCCTCAACAATAGGTTTGCAAGCTTCACCTACATGCATTTTTAAAGGAAATTTAAATATGCTCATAAGTTTTCCCCCTTTTCATAATTTAAATTTACAGCAACAACCATGCCAATAACCTTAATATTATAAAAATCTATAGCTAAGGGTTGAAAAATAGCCATGCTAAATATTAAACAGCCTGTTAACAAGTTTTAAAAAAATTCACTTTTAGTCAAAATTTTGACAGTTTATTAAGGACAACTTCTCTAAATCTTCTGCAAACTTATATTATGTATAAGTTTGTAAGGGTTTTATAAGTGTCAAAAAACAAACACACCTGTCAAATTACTGACAGGTGTCTAACATGTTATATTGCTTTAATTTGTAATATAGGGTACTTCTCTTTATTTGCATAATTTCTGCTGCTTTAGCTTTATTGCCATTGGTAATATTCATAACTTCTTTTATTATTTTATACTCTAAACTTTTAACCATTTTTTCTAAATTATATTTGTCTTCTAAACTTATGCTTTCTTCTTGAAAATTTTCTTCTTTATAGTTTAATATATACTTTGGAATATTATCTATTGATATACATTTGTCACTAGATAGTAAAACCATTCTTTGAATTACATTTTTTAATTCTCTTATATTTCCATACCATTTATAAGATGACAATATATCATAAATTCTACTATCTATTTTTTTTATTTCTATTTTTTCTTTTTCTGATAATTGATTAATAAATAAATTAATTAAATCTTTGATATCTTCTCTCCTTTCTCTTAGAGGTGGAAGTTCAACCTGAACAATTGCTAATCTATAAAATAAATCATTTCTAAAAGTACCTTCTTCAATAGATTTCTTTAAATCCTTATTAGTAGCTGCTATAATTCTAGCATCGGTATGAATAGGTTTTTCGCTCCCTAATTTGTATATAAGCCCATCTTGAAGTACTCTTAAAAGTTTGCTTTGCATACCAATAGGCATGTCCCCAATTTCATCTAAAAATAAGGTTCCATTATTAGCAAATTCAAACATACCCATTTTTCCCTTTTTAGTAGCACCAGTAAAAGCCCCTTCCACATATCCAAAGAGTTCACTTTCCAAAAGATTTTCAGGTATAGCACTACAATTTATTGCAACAAATTGTCCTTCTCTTCCACTAGCCTCATGAATCGCCTTAGCAAAAACTTCTTTACCTGTTCCACTTTCTCCAGTAATAAGTACAGAAGCTGAACTTGGAGCTATTTTTTGGCAAAGATTAATAGATTCAATTATTTTTTTACTCTTACCTCTTATGTAAGGAAAACTATAATTATTAGCAATTTCTTTATTATAAGCATTACTTAACATTTCTACCTTTGCATTAGCACTTTCTAACTTTTTTGATAATGCCACAACTTCTGTTATATCTCTATCTGTTGATACTACTGCTATCATTTGTTTTTTATGATTATATATTGGAATTACACTTAAAATAACTGATTTTCCTGTTATAGGCTCATGCCTTATATTTTCTATAGCTTTACCTTCTCTTAATACTTTAGGAATCAATGGATTATTAAAGTGTTCTGTTACTTTTAGTCCAACAATATCCTCTGCTTTGACATTATATAACTTTTCAGAACTTTTGTTCCAATAAATTACTCTCCCATTAGTATCACAAATACATACTGCTTCATGAATATTATCTAAAATGTTACTTTGAAGCTCGAATATCTCATCTATTTTTAAATAAAAGCTATCTCTTAAATTATTATTTGTCAGTATCCCAACAACCTTATTTTTTTCCATTACTGGAAGCCGTCCAATATTGTTAGAAATCATAATATCTCTTGCATCTCTAGCAAGCCTATCAGGGTCTATGGTAATTACATCTTTTACAGCATAATTTATTATCTCATCTTCCAATATTTCTTTTTTTTCAGTATTTATTTTAGTTAAATCTTTTCTAGTAAAAATCCCCATCAGCATATTTTCTTTATTAACTATTATGACTTCATCCAAGTTATGTGATACCATAATTTCTAATACATCTTTAACAGTATCACTATAAAGAACTTGCCTATAGTCTACATTCATTATATCTTGTACTTTATAAATTAAATTCCCAATATTCATCTCTTCCTCCTACTACCCATGCAAATTATTTTATATAATATCTATCTATATAGATATACCGTCTCTAAATTTAATCTGTATACTTAAGAATTTGTATTAACTAGTTGTTTTAGATTATATTTATATAATTGAAAATTGACGATTAGCAGTGGACAATTGCGGATTTTCCACCCCTGGAGTCCAATATGATATGGTACTACATCTGCAACATTGAATGATAATTTGGTAACATTGATTATCTCTATAATATTAGTATTATATCACTGGTTTTACTTTTAAGCTTTACTGAAGCCCAGGGTAACCCTAAAGAGCTTTCCGCTGTTCCCCAAGGGTGGTAAAAAAATTAATTAAAGAAATTAGTTTGATAGGACTAATTTCAACCATAATTGTCAATTCTCCATTGTCCATTGTCAATTTTTAGATTATTAATTAATATAAAACTGCTAATTATTCTAAGTGATACATCTATATTTGTATTTTAGATGAGATAAAATTTTATAAATTAATATACTAAATAAAATCGTGACTTTTGTCACGATTTTATTTAGTATACATAATCTAATTGTTTAAAGCTTATGCTTTTTTATTACATTATAACCTAAAATTACTATAAAAGCACTTAAGATTCCCACTAATATTCCTGCAAATACATCACTAGGATAATGAACATACAAATAAATTCTTGAAAAGCCTATAAGCAAGGCGAGAACTATAGGAATTATTTTATACTGTGGTAACAATATAAATAATATTGTAGCTACTGCAAAAGATGATGAGGTATGACCTGATGGAAATGAAAAAGATTTAGGTATATTTATCAGTGGGTCTGATATAGGATACCTAATAATCGGTCTAACCCTCTCTACTATATTTTTTATTATTCCTTCTGTTAATACTGTACTTAATAATAAAGAAATGAGACAAAGAAATCCTATATGGCTATAGTCTTTATTAAATAACAGTATTATGGATATAATTATCCATATGGCCCCTCCATCACCTAAGTGAGTTATAAGAGGCATTAACTTATCAAATAGTGGGTTTCTTAAATTGTGATGTATAAAATCAATTAGTGTCTTATCAACGGTATGAATATATTTAAGCATATTTAATCTTTTCTCCCATTTAAATTCTCATATAACTTATCTAAAATAGTGTTTTTAATAAACTCATTATTTTTTCAAAAAATTTATGATAAAATATATTATTTATTTTACTATAAATTACTAGCTATGTTAACCAAAAATTTTTATTGTCCTTATAGCTCTTAAATAACTTTCTCCCTCAGAAGTATAAATTAATGTCAATGGTGATACTACAACTCCTTTAGCAGAAACATAGTATAAATCACCTTTCTTCTCACTGCATATTCTAGAAATATAAAAACCTATAGTATTGTGTATTAAGAAATATTCATCCTCATATTTTCCTAGGTAAATCATAACATGACCATTTAAATATATAAGAGATCCTGGACTTGTGATATCCAATATTTTCTTTTTTTCATCAATTGTCATATTTCCTATAGATTTACTAATTCCTATTGCATTTTTTTCTTGCTGAGAAGTATTTCTAGGAATTATTAAGCCCATAGTACTAAACACATCTACTACTAAACTAGAGCAATCTCTTCCAAAAAATTCTCCTCCCCATCCATATCTCTCACCTAAACATTTAAAACTTTGTCTTATGATATTTTCTTCTGTATAAGGTAAATGTCCATAATGAACATCTTCACTTCTTGAAATTAATGTTTGTGTAAACTTTAAACTTCCATCATAAAGCCTCATTGGAAACCATACTACGTAACTTCCACATGGATACATATCATAAATAGTTTCCCAAACCTCCTCTTTTTCAACTAAAGGAAGCTTTACTCCCATGTCTATAGGAACCATTGATATGCCCTTTTCAAAGGGATTAAATCCGGTATAAATTCTTCTCCCAGTGACTACTAAAAAATCTTTAGCTTTTAAATACTTTAATATACTGTCTTTGTCTCCTACTGCCACATATTCCTTTTTTATCCATCCATTATATCTATATGTTTTTACAAAATACCACTGCTTATCTTTACTTTCATGCAAAATTAAGCAAGGCTCACAAATATTAACTGACGTTTCCATTAATCTATCTAAATCATAATCTTGAGGATTTTTAAAAATTCTATCTTCTGTAGGATAAGACTTTATATATGACCGTCTCGTAACCATTCCATAACTCAATGAATTCTCCTCTTTTATAGCCTCTAAATTCAAATTTTTACTTAATTCTAAAAAGTATTCTCTCCCTAAAGCAACTCCATTCTTATATCTAGTTGTAGTATGAGGTTTGCTTATAGATAAAATTAAATTTATCAATTCATATTCATTTATATAATTTTGCCTTAAAAATATGTTCTCTATTACCTTCTCTCTAAAAGATTTTTCATTGTATTTTTTTATATCATCATTAGAAGATATAATTTTTTTTGAAGTATTACTGTTATTTATCCAAAAATCAGGATATAACATTTCTGTTTTAACTCTAGCAACTTTAGAAGAAAACTGAGTAAACAATATATACACCTCTTCATATATTATTATATAAATTATTAATTGTTATTAGTTATAAAATTGTAATAACTAAAAAACCTTGTTCTTTAGTTTTAAAATACTTATTGACATAAAGTTTACAAGTGATATAATATTATAAATATATATATTTATAATATACAAATTTTAGAAATATGTATATGTTATTACTGAAATAAATATACAAATGCAATGAAGAGAAAAGTAAACTGCCTTACATTTACAGAGAGAGAACACATTAGCTGAAAGTGTTTTTAAATGGAATCAGTTGAAAACCACCTCTGAGTGACTCTAATAAAGTCCGGAGAAATCCGTTAAATTTTAAAAAGTGGTATATTA
>NZ_JACSQB010000126.1 GCF_014836835.1 Clostridium faecium
GTGTAAAATTATATAGCGAGTAAGTAAAGAGAGTGGATATTATAGTAAATTTCAAATAATTTACAATCCGCTAGAGAAAAATAACATATATAATAGGTCAGATTATATACGGTTTAGGAAATTTTACAATCATAATTATGGAATTTTAGATAAATATGCAGAATGTAAAATATGCAATGAATTCACTAATGATTGGATTATATATTATGGAGATGGAACTTGTAAATGTAGAAAATGTAATGCTGAAAATTGAAATATATGGTATAATTTTCATATATTAGAGAGATTTAATTGTTATAAAATTACATAAGGTAAAGTATATATTATAGATTCAATGTTATGGACGGGTTAATTATATAGTATAGTTAATATTATGGGGATATTAAAGGATAAAAGTGATATGATGAGGAAAAATATATTAGATGAAGTTGCAATTTTAGAAGAGGCAAAGTTGATTTTAGAAGAAGCAAAAAGTTTAAATCCAGGTCCATGGGTAGAGCATTCTAAGTATGTTGGACAAGCTGCAAAATTAATAGTAAAGAATATAGAAGGTTTAAATTCAGAAGGTGCATAGATTTAGTTATGCTTCATGATATAGGAAGAAGAGCAGGGATATATAAAATAAAGCATAGTATAGATGGATACAACTATGCTATAGAAAAAGGATATGATTTATTAGTGAGAATTTGTATCACACATTTTTTCCCTATAAAAATATAAATATAGTTTTAGATGAGTGTGATAGTACAGAAGAGAATTTTTGCTTTCTTAAAGAATATTTGGAAGAAGTAGAATTCAACGATTATGATAAATTAATACAACTATGTGATGCACCAGCTCTGCCAAGTGGTTTTTGTCTTTTACAAAAGAGAATGGTTGATGTGGTCTTAAGGCATGGAGTAAATGAATTTATAATATCAAAATGGCAAGCTATTTTAATATTAAAAGAATATTTTGAAGAAAAAATGAATAAGCCAATTTATAATGCATTACTAGATGTAGTTGAGAACACATTTAGATATTGATAAGTTTATTGGGGACGGTTCATGAAAATATGTAAAATAGTGCTGCGTAAGTTAAAAAAAGAATGAACCGTCCCTAATATTAGAGGAAAGATTGATGAAAAAGTAAAAAATGATGAACCGTCCCTAATATTAGGGAAGGGTTTGATGAAAAAGTAAAAAGTAATGAACCGTCCCTAATATTAGGGGAAAGGATGCTAAAAAATTAAAAAAGTAATGAACCGTCCCTTAATGGGGAAAATAGCAGGCGAGAATTCACAATTTTGCAAAATATGGAGAGGTGATTGTTATAGCTGGAAAAGGTCATGAAGCTTATCAAATTTTAAAGGATAGAACTATCAAGGTTGATGATATGGAGGTGGTGAAAGAATATTTAAAAAAGAAAACTGGTGTTAAATAAAATTAAAAACTATGAAATTAGATTTTAAAAATATTTTATATAGATTAATATAGTAAAATGAGGAATTTAGGATATGGGAGAGTTAAAAGTATTTATCAACAATAATCCAAAATTTAAGACTACAATAGAAGGTATAGTAGAAAAAGAAGCATGGGATATAGATAATAGTCCTTATATAAGAATAAGTGGACAAGAGTTTGAAGATGGAAAAAAGAGTATAGAAGTATATTGTGATGATGAACTTTTAATAAAAGGTACTGTTTTAGTGAAAAAAAGTGCTTTTAATTTAAAGATTGATTTAAAAGAAACATTTGAAAGGATCACTAATATTAAAGTGATTATAGATAAAGAGGAATATCATGTTTCAGTACAGTTAAAAAAACTTTATGGAAGAGTTACTTACTTTGATGGCACACCAGTAAAAAATCCAATGATTTTAACTAATAATAATATTAAGGTTATAGGAAATGAAGAGGGATACTATGAAATATATTTAGCAGAAAAAGAGGAATATATAGCTATATTTAATAAAGATTATTCTAAAGAGTATTTAGAATGCTGGCTATACGATGTTAATTTAATTGAAGATATGGAGCTAAATGTAAGAATAGATAAGTTTGAAATTTATAGGTTACATGGATGGTATGGTGAACATAGTGTTAATTTGCATTTTATCCCAATATCTTTAGGAAAGGTATTGGAAAGTATGAATCATTTGATTGATGAATGTGATAAAATTAAGGATGTTTGGCCAAAAATAAGTGAAAAAGATGTAAAAGTTTATATAGGAAATGTAGAACAAAAAATAATAGGATTTAAAGAAGTTGAGGATTTTCTATATTATGAAGATGAAGGAAAAGTTTGTAGACCAGCATATTTGATTAGTATTGCAAGAGAAACTATGGTTAATGATATTGTAAGAGTTGTTATAAGTAATAAAATTGAAAAGGGAGAAAGCTATTATTTTGGTTTTTTAAGATAAGGGCATAATTTTAGGAGGAAAAGTATATGGCTATAAAAGAAATTTTATTATTAGGTAATGAAAAATTATACTTAACATCAAGTGATGTGAAAAAAGAAGAATTGAAGGATGTAAAAGCATTAGTTGAAGATTTGCATGATACTTTATTAGATTTTAGAGAAAAATATAAATGTGGAAGGGCAATAGCAGCACCTCAAATTGACATTTTTAAAAGAGTTATTTATATGTATATTGATAAACCAGTAGTGTTTATTAATCCTAAACTTGAATTTATTGATGAAGAAAAGTTTGAACTTTGGGATGATTGTATGAGTTTTCCTAAGTTAAAAGTTAAAGTTTTAAGATATAAAAAGTGTAAAATTTATTATAAAGATTTATTATGGAATGACTGTGAAATGCTGCTTTCTGATGATTTATCAGAATTACTACAGCATGAATATGATCATCTAGACGGCATATTAGCAGTGCAAAGGGCTATTAATGATAAATCACTTAAAATGGAAGTATAGATTAAAAATGAGGTTTGAATTTAATTTCAAACCTCATTTTAAATGTTATAAATTTACTATAGTTCCATTATAGTTTCATTTTTACCTTGTATATGATTTAAATATCTAGATAATGTAAAGAAGTAGTCAGATAGTCTATTTATATATTTGTAACTATCACCTACAACAATATCTCTTTCATGAATTAATTCAACAAAGGCTCTTTCTGCTCTTCTAGTTACAGCTCTTGCTATATGTGCATAAGTTCCTTCTTGGGAACCACTATATAGAATAAAATGAGTTTGAGGCGGCATTGAATTAGTCATTTTATCAATATTTTCTTCAAGTGCAGTAACATCTTCTGCTTTTATTTTAGGTTCTTTAAATTCTAAAGATATCTCTACACCAGTTACATATAGTTTATGCTGAATTTCTTCTAAAAAGCTTGAAACTTCTTTTTTAACAGAAGGTTTAATATTTTGATTTAAACAAAGCATAGAATTTAAATACCCTACATGACTGTTTAATTCATCTATATGTCCTTGGACATCAATTAATAAATCACATTTTAACAATCTATTACCAGCTAAATTAGAAGTTGAACCTTTATCTCCACCTTTTGTATAAATACCCATGTTATCACCTTGTATAATGAACATATAGTGAAAATTCATTATACTTTTCCTTTCTTAAAGATTTTTACTATAATTATCATAAGACGCTGTGGATTAGTATTATCACCTATAGCTAGACTATTTTAATTGAGGATCTAACCACTGTCTTATGCTTATTTGTTAATTAGTTAGATAACGCATGACGTTTTATATAGAGCAAGGATACATTTAGCATAGGATTTGTGGAACATAGCGAATTAATACTACAAAGGAGTTGTTTCTATGATTTTTATTGGTATTGATGTAGCAAAAGACAAACATGATTGCTGCATTATAAATTCAGATGGTGTTATTCTTAATGATTCTTTACGTATACCCAATTGTCGTGAAGGCTTTGAATCACTATATTCTTCAATACTTTCATTCCTGCCCAATAGGGATATTTATAACGTAAAAATAGGACTTGAATCAACAGGTCATTATAGCACTAATCTCCAAAACTTTTTGTACTCTAAAGGTTTCAAACTCACAATTCTTAACCCTTTAGCTACAAATCTTTTCCGTAAGGCCCAAACCCTTAGGAAAACTAAAACCGATAAAACGGATGCATTAGTTATTGCTAAAATGCTCTTTTCTGATGATACAAAATCCTATTTACCAGTATCATACCAAATTCAAGAGCTAAAGTCACTAACTAGACACAGATATCGTTTAATTGGTTATCGTTCCAAATTAAAATTATCAATAACTAGGCTAGTAGATATCATTTTCCCTGAATTATCTAAATACGTTTGGTCAATTCATCAAACGTCTTCTTATAGCCTCCTATCGGAGCTTCCAGGTCCAAAGGATATAGCTGACTGCCATCTAACTAAGCTTACTAATATTTTAAATAAAGCTTCTAGAGGCAAATATGGTAAAGAGAAAGCCATCGCTTTAAAAGAAGCTGCTAGCACTTCTATTGGAACCAATACTAGGGCTTTATCTTTTGAACTTAAACAAACTATTAGGTTAATTCAATCAGTTCAAGCTGAGATTAATGCTTTAGACCTTCAAATAAAAGAAATTGTTACAGAGATTGATTCTCCTATAATGAGCATTCCAGGAATCTCATATACCTTAGCAGCTATAATATTAGCTGAGATAGGAGATATAGAAAGATTTACTAAGCCAGCTAAACTTCTAGCTTTTGCAGGATTAGATCCATCAACATATCAATCTGGTAAATACAAAGCTTCTCATACACCAATGGTTAAACGTGGCTCTTCGTATCTTCGTTGGGCTATACTTACCGCTTCGAGAATTGTTTCTATAAAAAATCATACTTTTGCTGAGTATCTAGCAAAGAAACAGGCAGAAGGTAAGCACTTTTATGTTGCTATGAGCCATGTTGCTAAAAAACTAATACATGTAATATTTCATCTTTTGAAAACCAATACCACATTTGTTCCGCAAATGTAAGCTATATTTTTAAATCTAATATTTTTTTAAAGCAATTTTTGATTGCTCTATTTGCCATGCTCTTTTTTATTAATTAAATAATTATAAAAATCTTTTAATTTTATATTGACTTCATATAGTTAGTCTCTAAAGTTATATATTTATATTGTTAATATATTTTATTATGTATTTAATTATACACTAAAATATATAAAAGAGAAATGTTATTAACTGATAAATATGATTGGTTGAATGTTTTATTTATTACTAATTAAAAAGGATTGGTACTTTAAGCACCAATCCTAAAAAATGAAAATTTATCATATATAAGATTTCTTAATTAATCCAATTGAAGTGTTATCAATAAAATTTACATTGTCAGAAAAGAAATGTGGTTACAATAAGAAGAGAAAAAATAATAAGAAAAATAAATCTTCATTCCAAATATGATCCCAGCAATCTCTTTTGCATCGTCTATTTTTATTACAACAGTTGTTGTTAAAACGACAACCATTATTACAATTAGAAAATCTAAATAAATTTGGATTACTCACTACCAGTTCCCCCACTCAATTTATAATTATTATCTATAATGTTAAATTTAGCAATAGCTTGTCCATTAATAATCACTCCTAATCATAATATATAGATATTATCAATAATTGTGATTAAAAATTTCATAATAAAAAATTATATTAATATAATTTTTCATATTCTCATAAGAAATAGGTGAAAAGATAGTGGAATAACTAAAAAGGAAAAGATGATATAAGGTTACATCCTTCCCTTTAGAAGAATTATAATTAAATACTTAAATTTTTATTAAGGTATTATTTTACTGGTGATAAGTTGAAAATTATTTAAGTTTTAAATAAAAGTTGTTTCCTTTTACAGTAAATCCATTTTTTCTATAGAAGTTTATTCTATCATCATTAATATCATTTTCAGAAATAGAATTATTTTTACAGTAAAGCATTTGAGTTTTAAATTCCTTGCTTAAAGGTAAATCTTCATTTACAAGATTTTTATTTAATACATTATTAAGTTCAGGAATTAAAGTTTTAATTAGATATTGAAGTGCTGTTCCACCTCTATCTGAATCTTTCCCCTTTCCAACTTCTAAATTTTTAAGCTCAAGGACAGATGAGAAGTTGTTACTATATCCCAAAGTCATCTGAAGATAGTTTTCTTTTTGAGACAAGGATCTGTATTCACCATAAAATCCATAAATTTTAAAATTGTTTGTGCTATATGAAAAGTCTGGTGAATTTATATGGCAAAAAAATACTATGGGACTTCCTTTCTTATCTTTAGAAAAATGAAAATATGGTCTTTCAATATTTGAATAATCAATTTTACAATCTCTTAAAAATTTATTTAAGTCCTTTACTACATTTATATACTTATTATAGTTTTTACAGGAATTTTCTATATTTTGAATTATTTTATTACTTATAAATAATTGCTCTATAATAGTATCTTCAGTAGGGTAGTTAATATTTGCCATATGGATACTATCTAAAATATCTTTGGATACAATATCTTCTAAAGAGATATAAGAAAGATCATTACATAATATTTCATGTATATACCTACAATTTAGGCATAAATATTTAAATCTATTTAACTTAATAGAAGTTTTAGTTTTAGCATTTTCCAATATTCTATTATATTCCTTTAAAGTTTCTAAAGTTTTTTCAGCATTGTTTTTATTTATTACTGATAAGAGTATATGTTTAAAAGAATACTTCATAAAAACGCTCCTTTCACAATGGAGATATCGTTAGATTATATGAAGTATAAAGGGTAGATTATTCTTATTTTAAATAAATTTTGTAATCATAAATACTATCGCTGATGAATATATTTATACATTAGAAATTTTATGGAGGAAGTAATTTTGATTATAAAATTAAATGAAAGCCATACTAAAAAATTAAAAGAATTTCTAAATAAGAATAAAGAAATTAATGTCTGCATCATAGGATGTTTGGATAAGTTTGGTTTTAATAATGAAGCACAGGAAATATGGGGTGAAGTTGATGAAAATTATGACTATAGAGCTGTTCTATTAAGATATAATACGCAATTTTATTTTTACTCTATAATAGAGAGCTATGATGCTAGAGGATTTTGTGAAATTATAAATAGTTATAAGGAAAAAGAACAAATTTGGGGGGAACTTATTTCTATAACTAAATTATTATCTATGTTACCCTATGATAAAGTAAAATTTAATCAATTTGCATATTTAGATAATTTGTCATCAATAAATGAAAATATTCCAGTGATAAAAGCAAAACTAGAGGATATAGAAGAGGTTTATGATCTTAGAAAAACTATAGAAGAATTTAAGAACTTTAAAACATCATCTGCCAGTATTAAAGCAGCAATTAATAGTGGGTTTGGAAGAGTGTACTGTATTAAGAGTAATGATAAAATTTTAGCTTCAGCAGCAACTACAGCAGAAAGTAAGGAGTTAGCTATGATAGTTTCTGTTATGACTAATAATAACTATAGAAATAAAGGATATGCAACTAGTTGTGTTTATCATTTATGTAAAGATCTTATTGAGGAAGGGAAAACCCCCTGCCTTTTTTATGATAATCCTAAAGCAAAAAACATATATAAAAACCTTGGATTTGAGGGTATAGCAGTATGGGTTATAGTTAGCTTCTGAAAAGTTCAATTTAATTCACAATTCTATGATTATATAGTTTAAATTGGTATTCATGTATATATTTTAGATAGTAATCCATATTTTTTATTTATTTATAAAAAATATTAATTTTATTGTTGACAAATATAAAATTACCAAATATAATATAGATAAATGGTAATGATAATCATTTTCAACTAATTGTGATTTTCGTAAGGGGAGTGTAATTATGAATAAAGTTTCAATAATTTATTGGAGTGGAACAGGAAATACAGAAACTATGGCTAATTTAATTGCAGAAGGCGCTAAAAACGGGGGAGCAGAAGTTGAAGTAAAGGCTGTTTCAAGTGCTGATGTTAGTGATATAGAAAGCGCAGATGTAATTGCTTTAGGATGCCCTTCAATGGGAGATGAAATTTTAGAGGAATCAGAAATGGAGCCTTTTATAGAATCAATAGAAAGTGCTGTGAAAGGTAAAAAAATAGCCCTATTTGGTTCATATGGATGGGGAGATGGAAAATGGATGAGAGATTGGGAAGAAAGAATGACTGGCTATGGTGCCGTTGTTATAAATGATGGTTTAATCGCTAACTATGCACCTGATTCAGATAAAGAAAAAGAGTGCTTAGAACTTGGTGAAGACCTAGCAAAATAGTTTTAACATCATCAAAATATTAAGGAAGTGATACAGTGAAGTTAGCAGTTAAAGCTTTTAGAGAAAAAATAAATACTTTAAATGATGTGGAATATATGTTTAACGTGATAGCTTATAACATTGCACCGACAATTAAAGGGCTTAAAGCTGCTACCACTGTGACACTATGTAACCATGATAAAAACATGTATAATAGCTGGAAAAATTTTAAACATGAGCTATTAGACAAATTAAAGGTTAAGGCCTTTGAATTAAAAGAAACAACTAACGCAATAGTAGTAATGTTTTATGACGAAAAATTATTAAATAATAGATTACAAGATAAAAGAGTTGCAAGTTTTTTAGAACAGTTTGGCTATAAACTGGATATGACTATAAATGAAAAGCTAGACATATTGAAAAAAAGATACGATGTTTCAATTTGTCCTCATGAAATGGGGATATTCTTAGGGTTTCCACTGCAGGATGTGCAAACTTTTATAGAAAGTCCACATAAGGAATGTTTACTTTGTGGATATTGGAAAGTTTATTATGATAAAGAGTCAGCCCTACAAACTTTTAAATACTTTGATGAAGCAAAACTAGAAATAGTAAATAGTATTTGTCAAGGTAAAAAGTTATTCGAGGCTATAGACGTATTATCTATAGCCTCATAGATGAATTGATAAAACAATCTTCTTTAAATATATAATATTTTTTAGTACATGATATACAAACAAACTTATAAAATCCACAGTTTTATCTAAAATATTAGTTAAAGCTGTGGATTTTATTTTAGATAGATTAAATTTTTAGTATAAATACCTTTATAATAAATTGATATTTTGAAAATTCATAACAAAAAGGTATAATGTAATTTAAATTGCATTTTAAATAGTGTATAATTTTAAAATTAAATAGAATGTAATTTTTACTAAATATATTAATAAAGATAGGTGATAATATGTCAGGAGAAAGAGTGCAAGCAGTTATAATTGAAGACGACAGCCTGTTACTTGGTATTAGTAAAATTGATGGGCAAATTAGACACTTTTTTATTAGCGGAAAAATACAAAATGGTGAGACTCCAGAAGAAGCTATACTTAGAGAGCTTAGGGAAGAAATTAATGTAGAGGGGAAAATTATTTTTAATATAATTGATAATACTTATTTGATAGATATAGGAAATGAAATTCCAATATTAAGTTATATATATCAAGAAGATGATGGATTAGAATTTGAAGGTAGAATATTAGAGGATATAAAATATATCTCATTAGATGACTACGAGATTCTAAAAGATATAGATTTAAAATATTTTATTTCTTTAGAAGAAAAGTGCAGAACTTTAAAATATTATCCAATTTGGTATAAAAAATTAGGAAATTTAATTGAGAAATATAAAAAATAAATTTTAAATTTATATTTATAAATATTTTTAATTAGTAACTTTAAATTGGAAAATCAGTAATTTTCATTCCTCTAGCATAGATATACACTAAAAATTAAATTAATTTTAAATAACACTATATCTTATATACATTAGAAAAAGAGGCATACTATAAATGGAATTGATTATAACTAATTAATTAATTCCATTTATTTTTGTTACAATATTGTAAGATTAGACTTTTAAAATGTAAGTTTTATAAATGGATTAACACATACTATCCATATAAAATTATAGTTGATTGTATTTGAAGAATAATAAATTTTATATAAGATAGAATTTTGGAGGATAATTAATATGAAAAGTACAAAAAAGCTTGTTTCTTTAGCAGTAGTATCAGTAATAATATCAGGAATGTTAGTTGGATGTGGAAATATTACAGGGAACAAAGCAGGTGATTTTAACAGTTTTATAAATTATAAAATAGATGCAAATCTAAATGAAAAAGATAAAACTATAACAGGAAAAGAAAATATTAAATTTAAAAATGTATATAAGGATGAATTAAAAGAGATATCATTTAACGTATTTGCTGATGCTTATAATAAAGAAGAAACACAAACTGAGATGTTTAGAATTAACAATGAAAGCATAGCAAAGGAGAATCCAGATAAAAAACCAGAAGACTTTTTAGGTGGAATGAATATAAAGTCTATTAAAGACAGCAATGGAAAAGAATTAAAGTTCACAAAAGAAAATCAAGTATTAAAGGTAGAATTAGAAAAAGGCTTGAAGAACTTAGAAGAAATTTCTTTTGATATAGAGTTTGAAGTGAAAATTCCTTTTGGTATGAATAGATTAGCATATTATAATGATGTTTTTTCAGCAGTTCACTGGTATCCAGTAGTTGCAGTATATAATGAAGAAGAAAAGAAATGGAATGAAGTTCCTTATAGCAAAGATTTTGAAACAGATTATTTTGAATCCTCAAATTATGAAGTGAATTTAAATGTACCTAAAGATTTTAATGTAGGTATTACAGGAACAGAAACAGAGAAAATAGAAGGAGACAGAAAAATAGTTTCAGCTAAGGCAGAAAACACAAGAGAATTTGTTTTCTTTGCTAGTAAAGATTATAAAAAAGCTAGTAAAACTAAAGATGGCGTTACTGTAAATATTCATTATTTAAGTGAAAATGAGAAAAAAGATAAATTAATGGATGAATATATAGACGAAGCTTTTAATGCTATTGAGTTCTTTGGTAAAAAATTTGGCAAGTATCCATATAAAGAATTTGATATATTTGAATCTTATGTTGAAGGAGTTGCTATAGAGTATACAGGAGCAATACAGTTAGGAAGATTTAATGTAGACTCCAGTGATCCTAAAAACAATTCAGTATTTATTCATGAAATAGCTCATCAGTGGTTTCATGGCATTATTGGAAATAATTCAGAGACAGAATCTTTCTTAGATGAAGGATTTGCAGACTTCTCAACATATTATTATTTGGATAAGACTAAAGGTAGTGAAAAAGGCTTTGACAGTATGTTACTTTATGAAAGTGGTCCAGCAAATAAAAAAATTACATCTACAAATAAAGAAGTTGAAGGTATGGCTAACCAAGTTTATTATGATAGAGGAAGAACAGCATTATATGAACTTTATAGAAAAGTTGGAGAAGAAAAGTTTGATAAACTTATGAAGACTTATTTTAATAAATATAAGTTTAAAAATTCAACTGTAAAGGGATTGCTAGAAACAATAGAGGAAGTTTGTGGTAAAGACATAGCAGACCATTTTAATACCATAATAAATGATCCTAATTTTGATTTAAGTGATGAATATAAATTATCACCAGAAAGACAGGCAGAATTACAAGCTAGAAATTTAAAAGAATTATATGATAGTGTATTTCAAATGGAAACCACTCCAGAGCTTTCTTTATCTAGAATTATGCACAGAAGATTAAATGAAGAAAAAGTCACATTAATAAAAGCTACAGGAGTTTCAGAAAAAGAGAATATAGCACAAAATAAATTAATAGAAAAACTTACTTTACAGTATGAAATGAATAATATGAATTTTGAAGTTGTAGAAGACAATAAAGTTGATGATAAAACAATAAGAAATAGCAACTTAATAGTTTTAGGAAATTCATGGAACAATTCTTTTTATAAAAAAATAGAAAATAAAATAAATAAAAAAGTTACAAAAGAAGGATTTGCTTCAGATAAAGAGGTAAAGGGTGAAAATATATTTGGAGCATTTGTAGATAAAAATCCTGAAAATGAAAAATACTTAGCAGAATTTATATTTTGGAATGGGGAAATAAGAGAAGATGAAAATTTTGACAATACTTCTCAAGATATAGTTACTAAGAGTACATCCTTTGGATCAAATTTTTATGAATATATTATATACTCCAATAATTGTAAAAGATTATTAGATAAAAAAGAGAAAAATCCTTATTCAGATTTTTTACAAATGGATTAATTAAAAAGGTGTAAGCAATGCTTATGCC
>NZ_JACSQB010000160.1 GCF_014836835.1 Clostridium faecium
TAATATAACTTTCAAATTAAATAATTGGAGTAGATATTTAAACATATTCACTATGATTTGATATAAAAGTAACATATTATGGGCCTTCAAAATAGAATAAACTATAAAGAAAGATTAAATGTAACTGACTTTGTTTCTTTTAAATATTATTACTCTTATCCAACATTTTAATATTTTTTAAGCATATACAAGTTTTAATAAATATTAAACTTGTATATCTCTTTGTAAAAATTAATTATTAAATATATAGTTAATAATTAATTGACTTTTGTTAAATTCAAAGTCATTTTTATTACTGAAACAATTACATTTAGGTGGAGAGAAAATATGAAAATAGCAGTAATTTCAGATACTCATGTACGTAAACATATGGATAAAATTGAAAAATTAATAACAAAATTACTGAAAGATGTTGACTTAGTCATCCATGCAGGTGATTACACAAGCAATAAGGTTATCCCTTATATTAAAAAATACCATAGATTTGTTGGTGTTTATGGAAATAATGATAAAGCTGAAACTAGATCTAAAGTAAAAGAAAAAGAAATTATAACCTTAGGTAAATATAAAATTGGAGTATATCATGGACATGGTTCTAAAAAAAATACTCTTGATAATGTATATGAAATATTCAAAGATGATAGTTTAGATATAATTATTTTTGGCCATAGCCATAAACCTTTTATTACAACTAAAAATAAAACCTTAGTAATAAATCCAGGTTCTCCTACCAGTAAAAGAAAGGAAAAATACTATTCATATATAATTTTAGAACTCTTACCTGAAGGAATAAATGTAAATTTTAAATTTTATTCTTAGTATTGTAAACCAACTTAACTTTTATTGTTGACTATTTTTAAAAAATCTCATAATATATTATCGTAAACTAAAATTTCAATTCTTGTTTACAATAATGTCTTATGGGGGTTTATATGAAAATTAAAACTAAAGATTTTATAACAGTATCATTGTTTGCTGCACTAACTGCAGTAGGTGCTTTTATTTCCATTCCCTTAGGAGCTGTACCTATAACATTACAATTATTATTCACTCTTTTATCGGGTATTTTATTAAGAGAAAATTTAGGTGCATTATCACAAATAGTTTATATATCCTTAGGACTTATTGGACTTCCTATCTTTGCAGGAGGAAAGGGTGGCATAGGAATACTACTTTCTCCTACCTTTGGATTTTTGATAGGTTATATTATATGTGCCTTTGTTTTAGGTAAACTTTGCAGCAAATTAATAGAAAAAAATAAAATTTCCTTTTTAAATATAATGTTAATATGTATTTTAGGAGTAATTATAGTATATTTGTTTGGAGTTCCATACATGTATATAATATTAACTAAAGTTAATAAAATATCTTTAACTTTTTTTGGTGCATTAAAATCTGGCTGTTTAATATTTTTGCCTGGAGATTTGTTAAAAGTTATAGTTTCATCATTATTGGCAGTTAAATTAATACCAGTGATAAAAAGATAAGAGTAGAAAAAAGGAGTTCGTTGAACTCCTTTTTTCTTTATTAAACGTACCCATAAAGTCCTCTTACTGATACTTCTCCTGATATTACCTTACCTTTAGTTTTATCTTCATATTCTACTAGTAGTTCTCCATTTTCATCTAAATCCAAAGCCTTTGCAGTAACTACTTTACTTCCATTAATTAGCCTTACTTCTTTGCCTAATAATAAAGAATTTTTTCTACATATATCTATTGTAGATATTATATTTCCATTATTTTTAAACTCATCATATAAACTTTCAAAGTTATTTAATATTTTACTAAATAATTCTTTTCTATTTATTTGCTTATTTTCCTCTATTTTTAGTGATGTAGCAATGATTTTTAATTCATCAGGAAACTCTTCCACATTTACATTTATTCCTATGCCCATAACAATATAATTGAGTTTATCCATTTCTCCACTCATCTCTGTTAAAATTCCACAAATTTTTTTATTATTTAATAAAATATCATTAGGCCATTTAATTTTAGCAATTATTCCAATTTCTTCTAAAGCTTTGTGAACTGCTGCTGCACCTATTAATGTAACTTTTGATGCCATCATAGGACTTATATTAGGTTTTAATATAATACTCATCCATATTCCTGCCCTGCTAGGAGACCTCCAGTTCCGTCCTAGCCTTCCTCTGCCGTTAGTTTGCTCTTCGCTTACAATAACAGTTCCTTCTTTACTTTCCATTGCTAAAGATTTTGCTACTTTATTAGTTGAGTCAATAGTATTATAATGGATAATATTTCTTCCTATATATTGAGTTTCAAGATATTCTTCTATTTCTTCATATTTCAATATATCTGGTGAGCTTATAAGTTTATATCCCTTTTTAGATATAGAAGCAATCTCATATCCTTCTTCTTTTAAAGCATTCATATATTTCCAAATGCCAGCTCTGGTAATTCCAAAATTTTTGCTCAAATTTTCTCCAGATATAAATTCTTCTTTATTATCTTTCAATATTTTTAAAATTTTACTTTTCACCTAATTGACTTCCCTTCCCCAAACTCTAACTATGTTCTAACTTATATTTTTTACTTAACTCTACAAACATTTTAACATTGTTTTCTTCTTTTTCAATGAGTTCCTTACTATTATTACCTCTTCCTAATCTATCACTTATACCTAAAAGAGCAATTTCATCTATAGATGCTTCTTTCACCATATTTTCTAAATCACCAAAGGGTAGTTTTTTAACCACAAATAATATGTGCATATGATATCTTACTAAGTTCTTAACTTTTTTTATAAATTCTTTATCTTCACTAAAACAGCTTAAAAATTCTTCCGCCATTTCAGCACCTACTTTATCATGATCATAGGAAGTAATTCTGCCTTTTCTTACTTTAGTAGTAGGTGCTTTTCCTATATCATGAAGCAATGCTGCCCACATAAAAACTCTTTTATCTTCACTTTTATCTTTTCTTTTTGCAGCTTCATCTACCACAAGCATAGTATGATTCCATACTGACCCTTCAGGATGATGTTCTTTAGATTGTTCTGTATGTATTAAATCCCTTATCATATTAAAAGGGTATTCTTTAGGAAATAAATTATTTTTAACTAATTCATTAAAATAATCAGATGGTTTTTCATCTTCCAATAAATGTTTTTCAAAATCTATAAATAAATTATTATTCATAATTATTCTCTCCTTATTTTCAATAGTCTCATATTATTATTTCCCCCATTTTTTCTATTTTAAGCATATTAATAATTATAATTGTAAAACTAAATTTATAAATTTTATATAGTTAATGATATAATGTAACACATTTTGTTATGTATTAATATAATAATAATGTAAGTGCATACCTATAAAAATTCTCCTTATAATTAAAAGCTATGATGACTTCCATCTAAGTCACTCATAGCTTTCTTTTATTATTCATAAAATAATATTGTATTATTTTCAACGCCCTTTATTCTTGCCAATGATTCCACTTGTATTCCAAGTTCTTCTACTTTTTTTCTTCCTTCTTGGAATGATTTTTCAATGGCAATGCCAACTCCAGCTACTTCTCCCTTTCCTTGGTTTACTATATCAACAAGTCCTAAGACTGCTTGTCCGTTAGCTAAAAAATCATCTATTATTAGAATTTTATCTCCTTCATTTATAAATCTTTTAGTAACTCTTACTTTGTATGATTTTTTCTTTGTGAAAGAGTAAACTTCACTTTCATATGTATCCATATCCATATTTACTGCCTCATGTTTTTTAGCAAAAACCACAGGACAATTATTAAAATATTGTGCTACTATACATGCTATACCTATGCCAGATGCCTCTACAGTCAATATTTTATTTATTTCTTTGTTTTTAAATCTTCTTTGAAACTCTTTTCCCATTTCATTAAATAGTTCTATATCAATTTGATGATTTAAAAAGTTATCAACCTTTATTACATCCTTTCCAATAAGATTCCCTGCAGATAAAATTTTATCCTTTAATAATTTCATATATCATTCTCCTTCAACAAAAATAACTCCTTATTTACATAGGAGTACAGTTTCTATAATTCAAAACTTAAAAATTTTAAGACTATTTAAACTCATAATTTCCATTTGTAATATATTGATAATAATTATGATGAGCAATGTTGGCCGCTACAAAATTACTTTTAAATTTCTCAGTTATAACTGAAAAATGACTATAGTTATGCATTATAAATATTTAATAGTTAATATAACACAGTTATACATAAAGTCAATAGTTATTTTAGAATTTGTTTATTTTCTTTTAAAATTATAGTAGTTATTTTTATTTTAAAAATCACTTTAATTAGAATTAACTTATACCGTAAATGTAAATTATAATCAAAAAATAATTAGACCTCAATAAAATTATTATTGAAGTCTATAAAAAATAATCTTAAATTTTAAATAACTATTTTAATAATGTTTAAAAGATTATATGTGCTACTAAAACAACTACAGGCAAGGTTATTAGTGTACGTTCAATAAATATTATAAATAAATCTTTCATTGAAACTGGAATTTTTGAGCCTATTAATAATCCACCTACCTCTGACATATATATAAGCTGAGTTACGGAAATAGCTGCAACAACAAATCTAGTTAGTTCACTTTCAATACTACTTCCTATAACTGACGGCAAGAACATATCTGCAAAACCAACAATAAGTGTCTGAGAAGCTGCTAATGCTTCAGGTACTTGTAATAATTTTAATATTGGATAAAAAGGCATTCCTAAAAACTTAAACACAGGTGTAAATTCTGCTATAATCAATGCTAAAGTTCCAATAGCCATAACAATTGGAATAACTCCTAACCACATATCCAAAACATTTTTAGTACCTTCTAATAAAAATTCCTTAATACTTGTATTTTGTCCTGCTCTTTTAATAGCTTGGTGAAATCCCCATTCTGTTCTAGTAAATCCTTTTGGTACTAGTTCTCCTGCATCTTTAGGTTCCACATAATAGCTGTCTTCTTTTCTTGATAATGGTGGTATTCGTGGAATAATAATTGCTGCAACAACTCCAGCTAAGCAAATTGTTAAATAATATGGGACAAAGTATCTTTCTAACCGTACTGTTTGCAAAACAACAAGGCTAAAAGTAATTGATACTGCTGAAAAAGTAGTGCCTATTACTGCTGCTTCACGTTTTGTATAATACCCTTCTTCATACTGTTTGCTTGTTAAAAGTACCCCTATTGTTCCATCTCCAAGCCAAGAAGTAATACAATCTATTGAAGACCTGCCTGGTAACTTAAATACTGGTCTCATTACTTTGGTTAACAATGTTCCAAAAAATTCTAATAATCCAAAATTTAAAAGTAGTGGTAAAAGCATACCTGCAAAAAGAAAAACTGCAAATAAAACTGGTAATAAGCTTGTAAGTAACATTCCACCTGTAGCATCTGACCAAATCCACTCAGGTCCAACTTTAAACAAAGATAAAATTACAAATATCATACCAAGTATTCTTATAAATAGCCATAATGGTGTTATATTAAATAATGAATTTAAGTATTTATTTTCTGTTATAAATCTTGGCTTTAACATTTTAGTAACTATAGCTAATATAGTACTAATAGATATAATTACTGCTGTAATTGTTGTTAGGTTTTCTTCTAAAATTTCAATTATTGAGTTGGATAATAATGCAACTGGAATTGTAACTTCACCATTGAAAGGAATTGGTATCATAAACAATATTACACCAATTAACGAGGGAATAATGAATTTCAATACTCCTAAGGTGGTTTTAGGATTTTCTTTTAAATTAATCATATCTTCCTCCTAATATTTCAGAATATTCACTCTCCTATTTTAATGATAATATAAAAATTGCTAATAACCAATCCCTATTCTTTAATTTATTTTTTATATTTCCATGAATTTATTTAATTTTTTTATAAAATTGTTACATTTAATTGAAATAGTTGAAATATTGCACACAAATTTAATAATTTTTCATAATATGCTCAACTAAGTTATTTTAAATTTACTTGGTATCATCATCCTGTAATTCCTTTTTTAATCCTCCACTCATAGGATTAATGTTAGAATTTAAAAAAGATGATTTTATAATAGATTTATTACCGTACTTTTCCCTTATACTATCTATAGTTTTTTCTAATATAATATATTTTTCATCTTCTTTTTTATCAAATAATGAAAGCTGAACACCAAAATTTTCATTGACTATTGAAGTATTTATTGCCAAATGCCTAATGGGTTCACCATACCAAAGCTCATCAAAAAGTTTACAACTTATTTTATAAAGCTCATTAGTGCTATTAGTAGGATTTCTAATTTTTCTCTGCTTTGAATAGTTTAGAAAATCGCTATTTTTTATAGATACAGAAACTACATTACAGTAATTATTATGTTTTCTCAAACGCATACCTAAAGTTTCGCATAGTGATAATAAAATTCTATGAGCTGTTTCTTTATCTTCTACATCAAAAGAAATAGTAGTTGAATTACCCATATTTTTATGTTTATATTTTTTATTAATATCAATTGTTGAAGAGTCAATACCATTGGCATAATTATGAATCATTTCACCATAACTTTTAAAGAAATATCTTAGTTTTTCCACATCATATTTGGCTAACTCTCCTATAGTATTTATATTAATTCTTTTTAATTTAGGTATTGTTGCTTTTCCTACCATAAATAAATTTTCCACAGGCAAAGTCCACATTTTTCTTTCTATTTCTTCTTTAAAAAGAGTGTGAACTCTATCTGGTTTCTTAAAATCTGATGCCATTTTTGCTAAAAGTTTATTAGAAGATATCCCTATGTTCACGGTAAATCCTAACTGTTTTTTTATTCTATCTTTAATTGTATGTGCTAATTTTATATAGTCTTCTTTCATATAATTCTTATTTGTAACTTCTAAAAAACATTCATCTATAGAATATTGTTCTAGTAGCGGGGTATATTCTGAAAGTATATCTATCATGTCCTTACTACATTTATTGTATAATTCAAAATCTCCATGAATCACTTTTAAATTGGGACATTTCTTAAAAGCAGAATACAAACTTTCTCCAGTTATAACATTATACTTTTTTGCTGGTATAGATTTAGCCAATACTACTCCTCGCCGTAATTTTTCATCTCCTCCTATTACTGATGGTATATCCCTTAAGTCTATTTTCTCCCCTTTTTTAAGTCTATCTACTGCTGTCCATGATAAATATGCAGAATTAACGTCTATATGAAAAATACATTTACTATAACTCTCCATCTTCAATCCCTCTCTTAGTATTCATATAATTCCAATTATACAAGAACATATGTTCTGTGTCAAAGTTATATTTTGCTCTTATACAATTGAAAATCAAAGATTCACAGTGAACAATTATGGATTAAATTATTTTTTAGCAGAATGATTGCTAATTAGTGTATGGCGAACACTGTTCGCCGCTACAAAATGGATTTTAAAATTCCTAGCAGTAACTGAGAATTTTCCACAATTATAAGTTCTACATCGTGAATTGTTAATTGAATATATCTCTCAATATAAAAGGAGTTAGAAAAATTCTAACTCCTTTTATATTTTGAATTTACTTAATTAAAAAATAATGTTAAATACTAAAGCTGCTACAATTCCTCCTAATATAGGTGCAACAATTGGTATCCAAGCATATCCCCAATCAGAATCTCCTTTACCTTTAATAGGTAAAACAGCATGAGCTATTCTTGGTCCCAAATCTCTTGCAGGATTTATAGCGTAACCAGTAGTTCCACCTAAAGTTAATCCTATTACCCAAATTATTAACCCTACCACTATTGGTGATATTCCATCTGCCATATTTGTGTTTCCAACTCCTAATATAGCAAATACAAGTACAAAAGTACCTATAAATTCACAAATAAAGTTGTTTAATGTATCTCTTATTGCTGGAGCAGTACAAAATATTCCTCTTTTAGTATCTTTATCATCAGTGACATCAAAATGACTCTTATAATAAACATAAACTAAACATGCTCCAAGAAAAGCTCCTATCATTTGGCATAAAATAAATAGTGGAACATCAGCCCAAGGGAATTGTCCTATTGCAGCTAGTCCTAAAGTTACTGCTGGATTAAAATGTGCTCCTGATATAGGTCCAAATATATATACTGGGATTGCTACTGCTAAAGCCCAGCCAGTAGCTATAACAATCCATCCTGAATTATTGGCTTTAGATTTGTCTAAACATACATTTGCAACTACTCCATCTCCTAGAAGAATTAAAAGCATTGTTCCTAATAGCTCTGCTAAATATATTGACATATTACTTCCTCCTCAAATAAATTAAATGTCTTGCCTATCTTACTAATGCTCTGTTAACTGCTTCATGCCAGCCTTCTAAGAGTTCCTCTCGTTTTTTCTCTTCCATTGCAGGTTTAAATTGCTTTGAAATAGCCCAATTTTCACAAATTTCTTCTTTATCTTTCCAGTATCCAACTGCTAGTCCAGCTAAATAAGCAGCACCTAAAGCAGTGGTTTCTATTACTTCAGGTCTATCAACTTGAACGCCTAATATATCAGATTGGAATTGCATTAAGAAATTGTTTGCACAAGCTCCCCCATCTACTTTTAAAGCCTTTAGTTTTATTCCTGAATCCTCTTCCATAGCCTTTAATACATCATAAGTTTGATAAGCTAGTGATTCTAAAGTAGCTCTTATTATATGCTCTTTCTTTGCACCTCTTGTAAGTCCTACAATTGTTCCTCTAGCATATTGGTCCCAATAAGGAGCTCCAAGACCTACAAATGCTGGTACCATATAAACTCCATTAGTATCTTCTACTGCTGTAGCATATTCTTCAGAATCTTCTGCCTTTTTAATCATGCGAAGTTCATCCCTTAACCATTGAATAGCTGCTCCAGCTATAAATATACTACCTTCTAAAGCATATTCAACTTTTCCATCTATGCCCCAAGCTATAGTAGTTAAAAGTCCTTTTTTAGAATTAACAGCCTTTTCTCCTGTATTCATAAGCATAAAACAGCCAGTTCCATAAGTATTTTTTGCTGTTCCTGCTTGATGACAACATTGTCCAAATAATGCTGCTTGTTGATCTCCAGCAACTCCTGATATAGGAGTATTAGCTCCAAATAATGAATAATCAGTATGACCATAAACATAACTAGAAGGTTTAACTTCTGGTAACATTGATTTTGGTATATCTAAAATTTCTAAAATTTCTTCATCCCATTTCAATTCATGAATATTAAATATAAGAGTTCTAGAAGCATTAGTATAATCTGTCACATGAACTTTTCCTTTTGTAAGGTTCCATATAAGCCAAGTATCTATAGTACCAAATAAAAGATTTCCTTTTTCTGCTTCTTCCCTTGCACCTTCTACATTATCTAGTATCCATTTAATTTTTGTTCCTGAAAAATATGCATCTAAAATAAGACCTGTTTTTTCTTTGAACATTTTGTCTAATCCTTTTTCCCTAAGCTCATCACAAACTTCTGCTGTCCTTCTACATTGCCAAACTATGGCATTATAAACAGGTTGTCCAGTATGCTTATTCCAAACTACTGTAGTTTCTCTTTGGTTAGTAATACCAATGGCTGAAATATCTGCTGCACTTATTCCTAACTTTGCCATAGCTTCTATTGCAACACCTAACTGAGTAGACCAAATTTCTATAGGATCATGCTCTACCCATCCTCCTTTGGGATAAATTTGAGTAAATTCTTTTTGTGCTACACTAGCTATTGTACCTTTCTCATTAAATATAATACACCTTGAGCTTGTGGTACCTTGATCTAGTGCCATAACATATTTTGTCATATTCATTCCTCCCATAAGTTAATTTTAATTTTTTATATAGTATATTAAAAAAGAGTCCTTAATTATAACTTAACTTAAAATTTTAACTTATCACTCTATTTTGACAAAAACTTAAAATTATAAATTAATTTTAGCACTTTTAATATGTTAAAATCAATTAAATAGAAAACTTTCTATATAGCTGCACAACATTATATAGAAAAAACTAAGACCATAGATCTTAGTTTTTCATTTATAATTAACCATTTCATTACTAATTGTTATTAAATTGTTAATTATTATTTTATTGTCCACTATTATTTTCTTTAGGTTTATCTTTATCTTTGTCCTTGTCTTTATCTTTGTTTTTATCCTTTTCTTTATCCTTATTTTCATCTGGTTTAGATGCTTCTGGTTTTTTAGTTCCTTTTTTCACTATTTGAGGAGTTGGTGCATAAGTGTCATCATTTATAAGTTCTCTTGCAACTTCTACATCATTATCATAAGTTATTCTATAAGCTTTAACTTTATATCCTTCTGCACCATATTGTTGAATAGTTTCTGTTCCTTCTGCTAAAGTTGGATCTTCTTCAACTTTAGTTTCAAATGGAATAGTAGCATAGGTTTCACTATAAAATTCATATCTTTTTCCTGTAAGATAAGCAGAATTAGAATAAATATTAAATCCAACAGTACCATTACCTGCATACCCTTCAATATACATTGGATATTTACTATTATTTGTAAATACATAATCTAACCATCCATAAGCTATTGCTGCATCTAATCCCGGATCAACATAGCCTACAGGTAAATTATGATTAAGTCTTGAATCTGGAAGTATTCCAGCTTTTAATACTGCATTATGAATAGTTGTAGATACTTGACAAACTCCTCCACCATAATCTTTTTCAAACTTATCACCTACAATTACAACACCTTCTAAATATCCTTTATCAGGAGTTGTATTGCCTACTATAGTATTAAAACTAAAACTATCTCCTGGCATTAATAAAGTTCCATTTATAGCTCTTGTGCTTATTTCTATATTTGTAGCCCTCTCATAAGTTGAATTTGCATAGCTTGTACTAAAACCTGATATTTTAGTATTTATTTTTTCAAGTTCTGCTTTTGTTATCTTAGGTTTGTCTTCTACAAATTTTGCTGTAACCTTAACTTCAGCTTCTGTTTCTTTTGAAGAAGCTATTGCTTTAGTTATTTCTGCCTGTAGTGACTTTGAATCTAATTTTGAACCAACTTGCTCAGGAGTTATGTTAAATCCATCTCCAGACTTAGTTATTTGTGCGTTTACTTTATTTTTATTTAGTTCGCTTTCCATAGTCTTAATTTTATTTTCTATTACTTTATTATCATAAGTAAATTTTAATTGATGGTCTTTTTCCTCTGGGTTTTTAATCATCTTTAATTTTTCCATTACCCCTTTGTCTTTACCCTCTTGAAACACGGAATTTACTGTATCTTCTAAGTTAAAGCTCAATTTCATATCAGCATAATTAATTACATATGACTTTTCTCCAGCAGTTATAATTAATTTTTTCCGCTCTATACTTTGTTTATATTTTTCTTCTATTAATTTTAACGCTTCTTCTTTTGTTTTACCAGAAAGGTCAATTCCTTGAATTTTCATTCCTGGATAAATAACACTTTCATAATTATTAACTATAGTTTTAACATAGAATATTCCGCCAATAGATATCATTAATATAATTGCTATTAAAGAAATTATAATTGTTTTTCTTTTTTTAACTCGAGCTTTCTTTTTCTTTTTAGAATTTCTACTTTTTACTACAGTATTATTTTCTAAATTTGCGTTCATATTAAAATTCCTTTCATTAAAAATTTTTTCTAATCTAAAGTAAGTAAATAATTGCTTAAATAAATTGAATACAATAATAAATACACATTTAGTATACCATAAAATGTTTTAGCTTTCACTTTGAAAAAACCCACATTTTATATAAGATAGAGTGATTTTAAAAGTTTATTTCTTAGATTCGATTAATGGTGTCAAATTTCATAAAAGTTTAAGAAAAAAATCTTTTTTTGTAAATAAATATATCTAACCC
>NZ_JACSQB010000017.1 GCF_014836835.1 Clostridium faecium
TATCTAATAAGGCCAACTAACAAAACTGTACATAAAAATATTGGCATAATCGTACAAAAAAATATTGACATTAATAAGAAATGATGAAAATAAAATGAACCGTCCCTAAAATAAATGAATTGATGAGAGTAAAATGAATTGTTTTTTAATAAATAAATTGGAGAGAATAAAATGAACCGTCCCTTAAAATATAAGTGAATTGGTGAGGGTAAAATAAGCTGTCAATTAAAAAATGAACCGTCCCTTAAAAGGGGAGTAGGATAAAAATGAATTTTTTGTTGATTTTCTGTATAGGGGGTATATTAAGCATTATTTTTATGCTAATATAAGAATATATTAAAATTAATCTCATAAAGATATAAGGTATATAGTTTTATTTTATGGAAATGATGTTTTGAAAATGAAGAATAATCAGAATATTTAATAAATTTCTGTAAATATAGATAGCATATAATATTTTATGAATTATATAGTTATATGATTTTATTAAATTTGAATAATAAAAGTGGAGGGATTTGTTATTAAAATAAGTGATTGTAAGCTCTCACATAAGTGTGTCCCAATGATTATAATGACTTTATTATTATTTTTAAGATTTCCTTTTGTCTTTGCAGTTATTTTTAAAATAATACCTTTAGATAATGATACAATGAACATGATTTTTACAAATAGTACTTATTTATTAACTTCTATTTTGATTATATATGAAAGAAAAAATTTACTGCACTACAATTTCACATTTTTTTCTATGGTGTTATTTACTACAATGCCTGTAATAGGCTTTTTAGCCACTATTTTTACTAAGGATTTTCAAAGAATACAATATTATAATTTACAATATAATTTTCTTGATTATATATCTTTAATTGTGGCAGTATTTTTATTAATATTATTAATTAGTCGCAAATTTTCATTACAAAAGAAAAGTTTAAATCAAGTAATTGTTGAATTAATAATTGCTATTGTATTAGGAGTTTTGCTTAGTTTTTTAATAACTGGATTTAGATCCATTGATAAATTAAGATATATAAAAATTTCTCAAGTCTTACCAGTAACTTTGTTTCAGTTTAACTATGCTGCAATTAGTGAAGAACCGCTTTTTAGGGGGTTTATTTGGGGCTATTTACGGAAGTTTCAATGGAAAGAGTTATGGATTTTAATATTTCAATCAACAATATTTATGCTAGGTCATATTTACTATTTAGGAAATTACCCTATATTTGTTTTTATAAGAACATTTATTGTTGCATTTATTTTTGGAGTAATTGTGTGGAAATTTCGTTCTATAGCAAATAGCATGATTGCTCATAGTATTGTAAATTCACTTTCACAGTTTATAGAACATTTATAGGTTTATTATAATAAAAATTAATTAGCATAAAAGGTCAATTTAGTATTTTTAATATTGGTTACATTAATTACTTAAATATTAAAATTCAGTAAATAACAAGTATATTTACGGATTAAAGGGAGGCTTTTATTATGATGTTATTAAACCCAGTTGTAATTTCTGTTATAACTATGATAGTTCTTTGTCTTTTCAAACTGAATGTAATACTGGCTATTTTAATTTCTGCACTTGTTGCAGGGGTAGCATCAGGAATGAGTATAGGCGGAGCTATGGGAGTTCTTATAAGCGGAATGGGAGGAAACTCAGAAACAGCTTTAAGCTATATTTTATTGGGGGCATTAGCTGTTGCCGTAAATAAGACTGGATTAGCAAATATACTTGCAAGAAAAATAGGAAATTTAGTTGAAAATAAGAAAATAGTTTTTGTTTTATTAATAGCAGTTGTGAGCTGTTTTTCACAAAATTTAATACCTGTCCATATAGCATTTATTCCCATTTTAATTCCTTCACTTATAATGCTAATGAATAAATTAAAGATTGATAGAAGAGCAGTTGCATGTGCACTAACTTTTGGATTGAAGGCACCATATATAACATTACCAATTGGATTTGGACTTATATTCCATAATATTATAAGAGATGAAATGATATCAAATGGATTAAATGTTACAAATAGTATGATTTCAAGGGTTATGTGGTTCCCAGGGGTTGGGATGGTTTTAGGGTTATTAATAGCTGTCTTTATTTCTTATAGAAAACCAAGAGAATATAAAGATATTTCTATACCAGAACTTACATCAGAAAAAGTAGATGAAACCATGACTTCAAAGCATTGGTTTGCTCTTTTAGCAGCAATAACCGCTTTTGTTGTTCAAGTTCTTACAGAGTCACTTCCACTTGGAGGATTATGCGCTATAATTGTATTATTTGTAACTAGGACAATTAAATTGAGTGAAATTGATGAGCTTATGGATGGCGGAATTAAAATGATGGGATTTATTGGCTTTGTAATGTTGGTGGCTGCAGGATATGGAAATGTATTAAGAGAAACTGGAGCTGTGGAAGCATTAGTAGCAGCAGTAGCTGGTATAGTTGGAGGAAGTAAATTATTAGGAGCATTGCTGATGCTTTTGGTTGGCTTATTAGTTACTATGGGTATTGGAAGTTCTTTTGGAACTATTCCAATTATAGCAGCTATATATTGTCCATTAGGAGTGAGTTTAGGATTTAGTATTCCAGCCATAGTGGTTTTAATAGGTGTCGCTGGAGCCTTAGGAGATGCTGGGTCACCTGCATCAGATAGTACTCTTGGACCAACTTCAGGATTAAATGTAGATGGTCAACATGATCATATTTGGGATACTTGTGTGCCTACATTTTTACATTACAACATACCTTTGTTGATATTTGCTACTATAGCAGCAATGGTGTTATAGAATTTATAAGCATATTTAATATAAAAGTCTATGAGAAAAACGTGATTTATTCACGTTTTTTTTTGATATAAAAAAATATTATATTCACTTTAGCTGCTAAAATTGACAAAATATTTTAAATCTTTATACTTAAATTAAGAATAATTTTTGAAATCTATAATAGAACCAATATGCAAAAAAATTTTCAACATTAATTTTATTGAAAAGTCATATGATTTAATGGGGTTAACCAAATATATGTTTGTAATATTTATTTATACAGATTTAAAATAATAAGCTATGTAAGAAAATATTATCGAAGGAGGAATTTATGATTAAGAAATTAGATCAAATAATTGAAAAAGCAAAACTTGAAGAGAGAAAAACTCTTGCAATTGCCGTTGCACAGGATAAGGTTGTTTTAGAAGCAGTAGTACAAGCTGTTAAGGAAGATATAGTCAATGCTATACTTGTTGGAGATAAGGAAAAAATTCAAGTTATTGCTGCAGAAGCTAATTTAGATTTAACTGGTTTTGAAATCATTGATGAAAAAGATATTAAAAAAGCAGCTGCAAAATCCGTGGAATTAGTTTCAACGGGAAAAGCACATTTCTTAATGAAGGGTATGCTTGGTACTTCTGATTTACTGAAAGCAGTTTTAAATAAAGAAGCAGGATTAAAAACCAGTAATTTATTATCTCATGTTATGGTTTATGATGTACCTACTTATCATAAATTGTTATTCTTAACTGATGGAGGAATGGTGCCATATCCAGAACTTCAAGATAAGGTTGGAATAATTAATAATGCTGTAAAAATTGCTCATGCCTTGAATATAGAATGTCCAAATGTAGGGGTTATTTGTGCTGTTGAAATGGTCAATCCTACTATGCAGGCAACCTTAGATGCAGCAGCATTATCTTCAATGAATAAAAGGGGACAAATAAAGGGATGTAAAATAGATGGACCATTGGCTTTAGATAATGCTATCTCAAAAGAAGCTGCAGCACATAAAGGAATTGTTAGTGAAGTAGCAGGAGAATCAGATATATTAGTTGTTCCAAATATTGAAGCAGGAAACTTCTTAGGTAAATCACTAACTTATTTTGCAAAGGCGGAAAGTGCAGGAGTAATTGTAGGAGCAAAATGTCCTATAGTATTAGTGTCAAGAGCTGATAGTGCCAAATCAAAATTGTATTCAATAGCTCTTGGTTCAACTTTAGTTTAATTATTTTAAATTATTTCATCGCTTAAGTGTTTTAGTTAATTTTTTATAAAAGATAAATTTCAAATACGTAACAGATATCATGAAGGATATGGAGGGGAAGGTATGAATAAAGTTATTATGACTGGAAATGAAGCAATAGCAAGAGGTGCTTATGAAGCAGGTTGTCATGTTGCTTCAGCTTATCCAGGCACACCAAGTACAGAAATATTAGAAAATTTTGCTACTTATGAAGGTGTTTATGCAGAATGGGCACCAAATGAAAAAGTTGGTTTTGAGGTTGCATCAGGAGCTTCAATAGGTGGAGCTAGATCTTTAACTACAATGAAACATGTTGGATTAAACGTAGCTGCTGATCCATTGTTTACAATGGCATATGAAGGTGTGAATGGAGGATTTGTTGTGGTTACAGCAGATGATCCAGGAATGCATTCATCTCAAAATGAACAAGATAATAGATTTTATGCACCACATGCTAAAGTGGCTATGCTAGAACCATCAGATTCTCAAGAATGTTTAGATTTTATAAAAAAAGCCTATGAGATTAGTGAAGAGTTTGATACTTTAATATTATTTAGAGTTACTACAAGAATTTCTCACTCTAAAACTGTTGTAGAAGTAGGGGAAAAACAGGAAGTACCTGTTAAAGCTTATGAAAAGAATATAAGAAAATATATAATGACTCCAGCGCATGCTAAAATAAAACACTATGAAGTAGAAGAAAGATTAGAAAAATTGAGAAAATATTCAAATAACTGTGAATTGAACAGAATTGAAATGGGAGATAGTAAGATAGGAATAATAACCAGTGGAATATCCTATCAATATTGTAGAGAAGTATTTGGTGATAATGCATCATACTTAAAAATAGGAATGAGTTATCCACTTCCAGATGAAATGATTAAAGATTTTTCATCTAAAGTAGAAACTATATATGTAATAGAAGAAAATGACCCATATTTAGAAAATGCAGTTAAAGCATTAGGTATCAACTGTAAGGGTAAAGAAATTATACCAATTTGTGATGAATTAAATCCAGATATAATTAGAAAAGCTATTTTAGGTGATGAAAACCAAATTAAATATTCAGTAGATGTAAGACCACCTTCAAGACCACCAGTATTGTGTCCAGGATGTCCTCATAGGGGAATATTCTATGCTGTATCTAAGTATAAAGATGTAATAGCTGCAAATGACATAGGTTGCTATACTTTAGGTATGAATGCACCTCTTAATGTGGCAGATACAGTAATTTGTATGGGAGCTTCAATTTCTGGTGGAATGGGAATTGAAAGGGCTTCAATGATAGCTAAAAGGGAAGATAAAAAAGTATTTTCATTTATAGGAGATTCAACTTTCTTCCATTCAGGAATTACAGGTCTTATTAACTCAGTTTATAACAATACTCCAATAGCAACTGTAATTTTAGATAATAGAATTACAGGAATGACAGGACATCAAGAGAATCCTGGAACAGGAAGAACTCTTCAAAACAATCCTGCGCCTATGATTAATATTGAAGACTTAGTACTTGCTTGTGGAGTTAAAAAAGAAAATATAAGAGTTGTGGATCCTTATAAATTAGATGAAACTAAAAAGGCAGTTGAAGAAGCACATAACAGCAAAGAACCTTTTGTAATAATTGTAAAACAACCTTGTGCATTAATAAAAGAAGTATTAAAAGCAAGAGCAGATTTAAGTTGCAGAGTTAATCAAGACACATGTAGAAAATGTAAAATGTGCTTAAAAACAGGTTGTCCAGCTCTTAAATTCCAAAATGGTGTAGTATCAATAGATGAATCCATGTGTAATGGTTGTGAACTATGTAAGCAAGTTTGTCCATTTAAAGCTATAGAGAAGGTTGGTGAATAATATGAAGGAAGTTAAAAATATATTATTTATTGGTGTTGGTGGACAAGGTACTATATTAGCCTCAAAGATATTATCAGAAGGACTTTTAAGACATGGCTATGATGTGAAAATGTCTGAAGTTCATGGAATGGCACAAAGAGGTGGAAGTGTTACTACTCAAGTTAGATTTGGGGAGAAAGTATATTCACCATTAATTGAAAAAGGAAAAGCAGATGCCATAGTTGCATTTGAAAAAACTGAAGCTTTAAGAGCTCTTCCTTATTTAAAAGAAGGTGGACATCTTGTAGTGAATGATTATGAAATTCATCCTGTGCCTGTATTAATAGGAGCTGAAACTTATCCAGAAAAGGTAATAGAAACTTTAAAAGATGAAGTGGAAAACCTAGTAATTTTAAATGCTGCAAAAATTGCTGAGAATCTTGGGAATATAAAAGCACAGAATGTAGTATTATTAGGTGCATTATTAAAAGCATTAAACCTTGATGAAATAGATTGGGAAGATGTAGTTTCAAGTTTAGTTCCTCAAAAGGCAATAGAATTAAACAAGAAGGCTTTAAAAGAAGGTATGGAAGCTTAATTGAAAAACCTAGCTCTAATATAAGGAGCTAGGTTTTTATTTTAAAATAATTAAATTATTAAGAAATCTTTACTATTGATAGAGTGCTTTTTTCAATCACAATTTCTTCAGTTGTAAAGCTTGTAACTAAAACCTCAATTTTATCTCCTTTGTATAGTTTAGTTATAATAGATTTAAAGAAGGGGATACGTATTGGTAATTTTGTGGATAATTGGCCAAAAAAGAAAATACCCTCAGTTATAGGTGAACCATTTACACTAATAGTTCCATTTAAGGGACCTGCAAAAAGAGACAGTAAAGTAGTCTCTTCAATACTTGGAAATAAAACTATCATATTTAGTTGTATTTCATAAAAACCTTCTTCCATTATTTTTATATTAGGAAAGTCTACAGTGATGTTAATGGGTTCAAATAAAAAAGCATTAAAAGGTATTTGAAGATATTTTCCTCCAGGCTGAAAAATTACTGCAAAAGGCTCAGTAATGTAAATTGAGCCTAAGGCTTGATTAGTTTTTGAATTGGAATGATTTTCTCTACAAGTATAATCTGAAGATTTTTTAGAATCCTTATAATTTAAATGTTCATTCATAATATTTTACCCCTTAAACTTATCTATAAATTAAATTTCAATTAATTTATTTACATATAAAGCATAAAGTATTTGTTATTTGTATCGTATAATTTATACTATGAAAGAAGTAATATAGATGCTATAGGATTTTTCGAAATATTTGTTATAATAGATATATAACTTTTAATCTATAAAATTTGAATTTTATATTATAACATAGAGTTTTATATAGGTAACAGGAGGAGTTTTAAAATGTCAATATATGAAGCACCATCACAAGAGCTAATGACAAAATTAAAATCATACAAAAAAATTGGAGAAAGTATTAAAGTTTCCAAACCTGCTATGCTTCATGATAATTTATTTAGAGAAGTGGTATTTTCTAAAAAGATTTTTAAAAAATTTAGTAGTGAACCAGAATGTTATATGTACATAGATGAAAATAATAATATAATAGAAGATAAATTTTTATGTGAGAGATTAGGCAGATTATTTTATTATATGGACATATACCTAAATGAGGAACCTGGCAGTGTTTTATCTGCACTTCAAGATGAGGGAGAAATAACAAAGGATAAAAATGATTATGAAAGGGTAATTCGAGGTTTAGAGGTAATCAAAAAAAAGGAACCGGAAAATATTGATAATGTTATTGAGGTTATAAAAAAGTTACCATCACTTAGAAATAAAAATAATGAGAAACTAAAAGTTTTAAAAGAAGCTATAGAAGAACAAAAACTTAAACATGAAACTTTTAATGAAGCTATGGTGGAAGCATTACATCCATATTATAGAGATGCTTTAGCTGTGAATTATGAAAAAATACTTCTAATAGGTAAGGGGTCAAAGTTTTATGGTGACATTAAAAGAAAGTCAGAAAAAAGAAGAAGAACATCTAAGTTTTTTCTTAGTACTAAACATACAGACCCACTTTTAAAAGTTCACTATACTATGGGGTATTTTCAAAACTTGTTAAAAGTTTATGGAAATGTAGTAGATATGAGTTACAATCAATACATGAAATTAGTTGACAATGCTGGAAGGAGAATGGCAGAAGAAAAAATGCTTCATATAAGAAAATAAAGAACTTTTAGAAAAATAATCCCCAAGCAATAATTTGCTTGGGGTCTATTTAAGTTAAGGATATAAGTTTAATTAACGTCTATATAAACTGCATCTTCTTCCTTAACAACTTGTATATATTCAACTTCAGGATCTTCTGTGCCTTGAACATATAATCCTGTATCTTTAAGTTTTTGCACATAATCCACTATTTCTTGAGTTATTTTTTCGCCTGGGCATAATACTGGTATTCCAGGTGGATATGCCATTAAAAACTCACCACTTATCATTCCTACGCTATTAGAAAGTTTAACAGGAGTTTTTACACTATTAAATGCCTCATTTGGTATTTGAATTTGTTCAGGAATTTGAGGAATATCTATAAAGTCAGCTTTTTTACTTCCTTTTCCATAATATTCGGCACTTATTTCCCTTAAGGCTTTAAATAGTCTTTCCATGCCCTCAATTGTATCTCCAAAAGAACCAACTATTAGAACATTGTATAAGTCGGATAATTCCATTTGAATATGATATTTATTTGCTAAAATCATATCAAGATCATATCCTGTTATTCCTAAATCTCTACAAGTTATAGTAATTTTTGTTGGATCAAAAGCATAAGCACCAGGCTTACCTAATATTTCTTCTCCAAAACAGTAGAAACCAGGAATTTTATTGATTTCTTCACGGACATAGTTACATAATTCAATTGTTTTATCTAATAATTCTTTACCTTCTAGAGCAATTTGTCTTCTTGCTGTATCTAAAGATGCCATTAATATATATGATGGTGATGTTGTGTGCATTAGGTTGATAACTTGTTTTACTCTTGGAATACTGATACGTTTTGAGCGAACTTGCAATAATGAACCTTGAGTTAATGCACCAATTATTTTATGTGTACTTTGAGCGCAGATATCTGCACCTGCTTCCATAGCTGAAATTGGAAGATTCTCATTAAAGTTTAGATGAGGTCCATGAGCTTCATCTACAATAAGAGGCATATCATAAGAATGAACAATATCAGCTATTTTTTTTATATCTGTAGCCACACCATAATAAGTGGGATTTATTATTAAAACAGCCTTAGCATCTGGATTTTCTTTTAAGGTATTTTCTACAGTTTCTGGGGAAACTCCATTTGCTATACCTAGTTTTTTATCTAATTCTGGTTGCATGTACACAGGAATAGCACCAGCTAAAATTATTCCTCCTGTAATTGATTTATGTACATTTCTAGGGATAATAATTTTATCTCCAGCGCCAACTACTGAAAGTATCATAGCTTGAATTGCACCTGAAGTCCCATGAACAGAAAAGAAACAAGCATCAGAACCATAGGCATCAGCAGCAAGTTCTTGAGCTTTTTTTATTGGACCAGTTGGATGATGATAACTATCTACTAGTTTGAATACTGTAACGTCAATCTTAAAAGGATTTTCTCCCATAAAATCTTTAAATTCTTTATCAGCACCTACGCCTTTTTTGTGACCTGGTACGTGAAAAGGTAAAGTGTCCCTATTAACATACTCCATTAGGGCATCAAATAATGGAGTTTCATTTTGATTTAACTTATACAATGCAGTATCCCTTCTTTCTACAATAATTTTATTTTGATATACAAAGTAAATCTTAGTAAATACTATTATTTTTTCGGTTTCATATAAAACAAATTAATTATAAGACAATAACATGGTAAATGCAATAGATTTTAAGGCTTTATACTAGGTTGATACATATAACAATAGAAATTCATAATATTAAATATTTTAAAAGTTAGAGTAAATTTGATATAATATTTAAATACTGAATTTGAAAAAAGAAATAATTTATTTTTAAAATGTTTCTATATTACTAATATGTTTATTAGGACGGTGGATTATGAGTATAAAGAGTTATTTATTAGAAAAATTATCTAAAGTATTATTTTTAGAGATAAAAAAAGGAAGTAAAATCAATAATTTTACTTTTAAGGAAAATACTTATTTACCAGTAAGGAGTGAGGCAATTGTAGAAAAAACTAAATCTGGAGATAATCTAAAGGATATACCTATAAATTTATTTTTAGAAGGTATGTTTTATGTATTAGGAACTGATAAAGATTTTAAGTTTAATAATACTTATAAGGATTTAATAAAAGATATTCCAGATAGTTTAAAGCTTATAAAAAGTATAATATTTAAAGAAATTAAAGAGGAAAGATATGAAGAAGCCTATATATTAATAAAAGGTCTTATAGTTATAGAAAGTACTAAAGACAATTATAGTAAGGCACTATTATTGGTAGATGAAATAAGAAAGAAAAATTCAGTATTTAAAGAAGAAGAGTTAAACTTAATAGAAGAAGGAAAGAGTATATCTGAGTTTCCTATACCATATCTATATGAAGCTGGGATAAAAAGAGATGATAAGGACATGGAAGGCGCATTATTTTCCATAAATCAATATCTGGCATTGGGAGGGGAAAAGACTGATGATGTAATAGAATTTAAAGCGTCATTAGATATGATTACAAGTTATGATAAAGCTAAAACTATGGTTTATGAATCTCCAAAAGAAGCATTGGAAATATTATTACCATTATTAGAAGAGCTTGGAGATAATGCAGAAATCTATTATTATATAGCAATAGCTTATAGAATACTTGAAAATTATGAAAAAGCCATATATTATTTAAATGATTCATTAGCTATAAGCAGTGATTATGTGGAAGTAATAAATGAACTTGGAATTAATTATGCATGCCTAGGAGAGTATGAAACAGCTATAAAATATTTTAGAACTGCTTTTGAAGTTACTAAATCAATAGAAATATGTACAAATTTGATAATGTGTTATTTAAATATAGGCGATAATAAACAGGCAAAGATTCATTTTGACATAGCCAAAAAACTTGACCCAAATGATGAAGTACTAAAAGACATAGAAAAGATAATTAAATGATTAAAATTTTAAAGGAATAAATTACTAAATTAATAATTTAAAATTGGTTTATAGGAAAATAATAAATATTTTTTTAAAAATATTATATGAGTATAATAAATTTTATAAAAAAGTAAATTTTTAGGATTTGAATTAATTTAAATTTAGATTTAATAAGAAAATTTGTTTAAAATTATTACAAATATTTTGTAAAAAAGTAGCATTTTCTATATGAATTTAACGTAGTTAGTGGTAAAATGGCTATGATGGTCTAAAAAAATATTGATTTATTACTAAAATGTTGTAAAATGATAAATGGATTTGAACTTAATAAAAGGCTTAGGAAGTGAATTTATGCAAACAGATAAGAGAATAGTTTTGGTGGATATCTTATTTATAGTCCTATCATTATATATAGCCTTACTTTTAAAATTTGATTTTAATATCACTAGAAATTATATGGTGTTTTTTCAATTATCAGTAGTGCCAGTAATTGTATTTACAGTTTTCTTTAATAAGTTATTTAAATTATATGATAATATATGGAAATATGCTT
>NZ_JACSQB010000134.1 GCF_014836835.1 Clostridium faecium
CTTCTATTTTTTATGTTGTAATAGGTATGAATTTAATTCATTCTAGAATTTAAAGGGGGATGAACTATGTTTGAAAATTCTATGGATTTAGCAGAAAATAAACTTCTTCTGTTATATATATTTAACAAAATAAAGTTTCCAATTTCAAACATTCAAATTACTGAAATTGTTTTAGAAAATAATTTTATGAACTATTTTACTCTTCAACAATACATAGTAGAATTGACTTCTTCAAATTTGTTAAAACATATAGTTGAACATGAAAAAGATAGATTGGTTATAACAGATAATGGGCAGAAGGTATTGTCACTATTTGAAAATAGAATTTCACAAAGTAAAATTGAAGAAATTAATACTTATTTAGAAAGTAAAATTTCTAAAATAAAAAAAGAGTTAACTGTCACAGCTGACTATACTATTGAAAATAAAAACAGCTACCTTGTTAATTTGGTAGCTTCAGAAAATGATACAACACTCATAGATATTAAAATAAGTGTTGCATCAAATAAACAAGCTCGTGAACTATGTTATAAATGGAAATCCAATTCATCAGAGCTCTATAATAAAATTATAACTATATTAGCTAATGAATAACTTTCATAATCTAATAATTTAAAATCAATTCACAATCATTCCCATGGGCTCTCCGCTCATTGGAATGACTTTTTTATCTTCATCTATTTTGTTTACTCTAATAAGAGTATTATTATATATGTCTCCAACATATATATACTTTTCATCCGTTGTTATAGCTTTTACCATTCCGCCTATACGTATTTTTTTTATCTCTTCATATTTATTTATATCCACTATACTTATGCTTCCATCACCATAATTAGAAACATAGCAGTATTTCCCATCACAATACATATCCATAGGAGCATTTCCTACAGGAATTTTATGAAGAATACTATTATTTCTTAAAGATATAATAGTCACACATCCTTTTCCACAATATCCTAAATTACTTTCACAAACTAGTATATAATTACCATCTGACGACCATAGTGCTTTTGTAGGATATGCTCCTACGGATATATTTTTGACTTCTCCTCCCCTAGCCACATCTATAATACTCAAATTATCACTATACATATTAGAAATTAATATTTTACTACTTTTTTTACAAATATCTAAACTGTGAGGTGAACTTCCACAGGGTATTATTTCTACCACATCTTTAGCCTTAATATCAAAGCATACTACTGTATTAGAATCTTCACAAATTACATAAGCATATTTATCTAAAACAGAAGCTTCTGTACATCCACCACCTAAATAGAATTTTTCAACATTACCATCTTTATGCAAAAAAGAAATAGAGCTATTGTTATAATTCGAAGTTATGAGCATGCCTTCATAAAAACATACTCCACGGGGTGATAACTTTTCACCTTCTGAGTCCTTAATATCTATAGATTCAACTTCTTCAAAATTATCTAACTCTATTTTTTCAACTCTATCTTTAGTGGCATTACACACATAAAGATACCTCACGTGAATCACCTCCTCACAATATACTATGAGAAGGTGATAATTTATGCTACGATTAAAAAGTAATGATTTTGAGGAATTCCTGTAAAATCACTATTTAAAATTTCTTATGATTTTTCTCATATCCCCTATCATATATAAGGAACCAGATATTAATAATAAATCGTCATCATTACAATAAGAAAGTGCTTTTTCATATGCCTCTTCATAACTATCTATAGCTTCACAATCAACTCCCAAACTTTCTATTGCTATTTTTAAATCTTCTGCTAGTTCTGCTCTGTCACTATGCGGAGTTACTGAAATTATTTTTTCAGCCTTAGGTGCTATGGTCTCAATCATCTCTTGAACCTGTTTATCTGCTAATATACCAAGAATTAATATGAGTTTATTATATTTAAAATATAAATCTATACTTTCTGTAAGTTTTTTTATTCCATCAATATTATGTGCACCATCTATAACTACTAATGGCTTATTTCTCATAATCTCTAATCGTCCCGGCCATTGAACTTTTTTAAATCCATTAATAATATTTTCCTTACTTATTTTTACTCCTAAATTAATAAGTTCTAAAACAGCATATACTACTACTGTAGAATTTAATATTTGGTGCTTCCCTAATAGTGATAAATCATAACTGTTAATATATTCATCTTTTAAATTAATTCGTTGCGTTTTAATTTCTTTTCCTTCTAATATACTAGAGGTTACTGCAACATATTCTGAAATATTTCTCGGTACTTTTATAAGTTTGGCATTTCTTTCTCTGCAAGTCTTTTCTATAACCTTTTCAGCTGCCTCTTCCTGTGGAAATAATATAACTGGAACATTCTCCTTTATTATACCTGCTTTTTCATAAGCTATCTTATCTAAAGTATCCCCTAATATTTGTGTATGATCTAAACTTATAGAAGAAATAATACTTAAAATAGGAGTTATTACATTGGTAGAATCTAATCTACCGCCTAGTCCTACCTCTATTATTGCATAATCTACATTTTTTTTATAAAAATATAAAAATCCTGCACAAGTTATTATTTCAAATTCTGTAGGGTTAACATATCCTAAGTCTACAACTTTAGAAACAGCTTTCGATACTTCTGTTATTACTTCTGCTAGTTCTTCTTTAGGAATATTATTTCTATTAATTTGCATTCTTTCTTCAAATTCCTCTATGTAAGGGGATATATAACTTCCCACTTTATAGCCTGATTCCATAAGTATAGATGTGAGCATAGCAGTAGTTGACCCTTTTCCATTAGTTCCTGCCACATGTATAGTCTTTATATGTTTATGTGGGTTTCCTAATAACTCCAATATTTTTTCTGTCCTCTCAAGACCATATTTACTACCAAACTTAGCAGTTTCTTTTATATATTTGATTGCCTCATCGTAATTCATATATTAACCCCCTAATAAAAATATCCTATTATATTTTACATTAGCTTTACATTATACTCAACTTTAATATATATAAACTACTTAAAAATTTAGTGTATATCTAATATAACTATACTCTTTATACTTTAATCAATAACTATTGCATAAATAAGTATTATAACAATTCCACTTTACAACTTCATCAATTTAAAATTCACAATTAGTTTTCAGGGACGGTTCATTAAAATTCACAGAACTACTTCATTAGCTCTGCTAAATATAATGAACCGTCCCTTTAATTCTTGAATTTCTTCATTAACTCTGCTAAATGTAATGAACCGTCCCTTTAATTCTTGAATTTCTTCATTAACTCTCCTAAATGTAATGAACCGTCCCTTGAATTCCTCCATTAACTCTCCTAAATGTAATGAACCATCCCTATACAAAAAAACTAGCAACTTTACGTTGCTAGTTAGAAAATTTGCTTAAGTTTATCACAAATTTAACTTTTTATTATACTTCTTTTATCATTCTCAAATATATTTTATTTCCTAAATGAGATTCTTCTATCACTTTATATCCAAGTACAGTATAAAAATGAATTACCTTTTCATCATTAATATCAACTAAAAGAGAAATTTTCTTTAACCCCTTTTCTTTTGCCATTCTTTCTGCTTCCATCATTAAAGCTCTTCCTATACCTCTGCCTTGATATTTAATATGAGTAGCTATATTTGCTATAAACAATTCCCCTGGAGCTGATTTTTTTAAATGGTCAAGCATTATTATACTAGGTATATATCCCACTTTTTCTTTAAAGCCCTTTTGCCTTCTCATAAGTAATTTTACTGTTTTCTTTTGAATATTTTTCAAAGTATCATGTGGAATTGCAAATAATATTCCTGCCACTTCATTATTTACAACTGCAACCTTAGCATTTTGATAACTAAACCTATTTTTGCTTTCTTTTACTATATAGGCAAGCCTGTCTATTATCTCATTTTTACTTCCTGTTCCCCAAATAACTTCTGGATTAGTTTCTGTAATATAGAGTAAACTTGCTATTTTTTTAACATCATTAATTTCTGCATTTCTTATATCTATTGAGTTCATAATCCCTCCAACTAAACCTTTCAACTATTATATATTATCCAAATTATAAATCACAATTATGTCAATTATAAGTCGTTATTATATTTAATTAATACAGATTTTATAGACAAATAAGTTACTTCTTCTGGTAATATATCTTTTATAGGTCTCAATTTTTCTGCTCCCACATTTTTAATTGCTTCTATTATCAAATCTTCATATTCTTTTTGTATAAAATCATCTAAATTTACATCTAAGCCTTCAGTCTTACATTTAAGCAGATGCTCCTCAATGGTAACTTCAGTCAATTCTCTTATTTTAGAAATTTCTTCAATGTTTTTGCCTTCTTTATACATATTATAAGTCACTATATGACTTTTTATCTTTTCATCTGGCTGAATTTTTTCATCATCTATAGCTACTTCTTTAGTTATATTGTTCTCTTTAATGTATTTTTTTATTTCCTCTATAAATATCTCACCATATTTATTATATTTACTTTGTCCTACCCCTTTAATTTTAAGAAAGTCTTCTTTAACAGTAGGCATATATTCAGTCATCTCTTTTAAAGAAACATCTGCAAATACTAAGTAAGGTGGTATTTTCTCCTCTAGTGCAATATTTTTTCTTAAAGCTCTTAAAACTTCAAATAAAGTATTATCAACTTTTACTTTCTTGCTTTCCGGTTTCTTATTTATCTTTAACAGCACTTTTTCCTTACTTCTCAGTACTGGAACTGCCTTTGGTCTTAATTTAACTACAGGAAATTCATCATCTGTAGTAATCATATAATCATCAGCAATAAGTTTATTTATTATATCTACCAGTTCCTTTTTTGTATAGTTTTTTACTATGCCATAAGTTGAAAGTTTATCAAGACCTAACTTCAGTATTTTTGCATTGGTTGAGCCCTTTAAGACTTCTGCAATCACATTAGTACCGTATCTCTCTTTCATCCTGTAAACGCAAGAAAAAATCTTTTGTGCCTCTATAGTCATATCTACAGTTTCTCTATCATCATTACATACAGAACAATTATGGCAATTATCCTTTACATTTTCTTCTCCAAAATATTCAAGAATATACTTTCTAAGGCACATAGATGTATAAGTATAATCTACCATAGCCCTTAAATTATTATATTCTTGAGCTTTTTTAACAGGATTTAACTCTCTCATATCAATAAAATATTTTTGAGTTTGTATATCCTTAGGACTAAATAATAATATACATTCACTTGCTTCACCATCTCTGCCTGCACGTCCTATTTCTTGATAATATGATTCTATATTTTTAGGCATATCATAATGAATTACATATCTAACATTAGATTTATCAATTCCCATTCCAAAGGCATTAGTAGCTACAATAACATCTACATTATCATAAGAAAAGTCTTCCTGTGCTCTTTCCCTATCACTATCAGAAAGACCAGCATGATAAAGAGCTGCTTTAATATTTCTCTTTTTAAGATTGGTGTATACTGTTTCTGCCTCTCTTCGAGTTGCAGTATATATTATACCTGTAGTATTAATTTTTTCACCAACATAATTGATTACATAATCTAGTTTATTTTCTCCTCTTAATACCTTCAAATTTAAATTTTCTCTATCAAAACCGCTTATAAACACATTTGGTTCTTTTAGCCCTAAAATGTTTACCATATCTTCTCTAACTTTGTCTGTAGCAGTAAATGCAGTTAAAATAGGTCTTTTTTCCAGCCTTCTTAAAAAGCTTGGTATTTTTTTATAGCTCGGTCTAAAATCGTGTCCCCATTGAGATACGCAATGTGCCTCATCTATAGCAACTAATGCTATATTTATATCTTTTAGTGCCTCACAAAATCCTTCATTTTCAAGTCTTTCTGGGGCTACATAAATCAATTTGTACTCTCCCCTTCTAGCATAAAATATTCTCTCTTCAATTTCTATAGGATCTAATGAACTATTTATATATGTAGAAGGAATTCCATTACTATTTAGCCCATCAACTTGGTCTTTCATTAAAGATATTAAAGGAGAAATAACTATTGTAACTCCTTGTAATATAAGTGAAGGAATTTGAAAACATATAGACTTTCCTCCACCAGTAGGCATAATAGTCAATGTGTCTTGTCCTTTTAATATGCTTTCTATAGGTTTAATTTGTGCACTTCTAAAATCCTCATATCCAAAATATTTTTTTAGAAGCATTTTAGCTTTTTCCATAACTTCAGTTCCTTTCCCAATTAATGCACTATCATTAATTATAACCAATAATTATAGAAAAGTGCCATAAAAAATACTATTTTTTTATTTTTGTAGTTATAGTCAGTGCATCTTATAGTTAGTTCTAATTAATAACTTTTATGGAATTTTAATAAGTCCATACCATAACTTACATTACCAAATTCTATGATTTTTATTAGACAAGAAAATCATAATGTATATAATAATTATCATAGGCTTAAGCATCTGACACAAGATATATTACAATTTTATGTAGTTATTTTTTGCCAGATGCTTAAATAATACGAATTATTTTCTAAAAAGAAGGGGGAACTGCTTTAATGAATAAACTTAAAAAGAATTATATTATGATTCCCATTGTTATTTGTATTTTATCCTTAATAGCAATGACTTTTATTAATTTAAAAAGTTCAAATCTATCCTTTAAATCTTACAAAGAGTTTTTAAAGGATGCTCATAATGACCAACTCTTAACTGTATATATGGTTCCCTCTTCTAAAATTACTGTTGTTATGAAAGATGGAACAAAATATACTACGGATAATCCTAATAGTCTTACATTAAAAGAAGAACTTTTAAGTAAAGGTATAGAAGTTAAAGAAAATAGCAGTACAACTTTTATGCAAACAGGAATTTCAGCAGTTTTAACACTTTCAGTTCTTACAATAGTTTTCATGTCTTTATCAAAGGCTAAATCCTCAAAAGGAGTTACTGCTATGGACGCAGTTGATGCGTCTACTTTAGTAAAAGACAAATTTAATTTTAACAGTTTAGCAGGAAATGAAGAAGCTAAAGAAAGTGTTAAAGATATAGTAGATTATTTAAAAAATCCTGATAAATATAAAAAATACGGTGCAAGAGTTCCTAAAGGAATTATATTATACGGATCTCCTGGTACCGGTAAAACATTATTAGCTAAAGCTGTTGCAGGGGAAGCAAATGTACCTTTCTATGCAGTATCTGGTTCTGATTTTATTCAAGTATATGTAGGGGTTGGAGCCAGCAGAGTTAGAAATTTATTTAAAAAAGCAAAAAATCATGGCAAAGCAGTTATATTCATAGATGAGATAGATGCTATTGGTAAAAAAAGATCTTCTAAAGGCACTGGAGGTTCTGAAGAAAAAGATCAAACCTTAAATGCTTTATTAACTGAAATGTCAGGATTTAATGAAAACGAAGGAATAGTAGTTATTGCTGCTACAAATAGATTGGACATATTAGATCCTGCACTTTTAAGACCAGGTAGATTTGATAGGCATATTGAAGTTGCTCTACCTGATGTAAGTGCTAGGGAAAAAATAATTAAACTTCATTTGAAAAATAAACCCCATAAAGATATAGACATTACAGATTTGGCTCTTAAAACTTCATATTTTTCTGGTGCTAAACTGGAAAATCTAATAAATGAGGCAGCTATACTAGCTTGCAAAGAAGATATTGGTTATATCAATAATAAACATATAGACAATGCCTTTTCTATAGTTCTTGCAGGTCATGAGAAAATTGATAAATCAGCTATTAAAGAAGAAGATAGAAAAATTACTGCTTATCATGAATCTGGACATGCTTTAATATCATTATTAAAATTACCAGAGGAAAAAGTGTCTAAGATTACCATAATTCCTACTTCTAATGGTGCTGGAGGTTACACTCTAAGCTTACCTGTAGATAGTGCATATCAAAACTTAGACTATTTAAAGAAAAAAATAATGGTACTTTTAGGTGGACGTGCTGCTGAAGAAATAATTTTCGGCAAAGAAAAAATCACCACTGGAGCTTATAATGATTTACAAAAAACTACTAATATGATTTACAATATGATTACTGAATATGGTATGGGTGAATCTTTAGGCCTTTTAAGACTTTCTGAAATGCCTAGCCCTCTTCAAGGATCCACTTCTAAAGATATATTAAAAGAATGCAAATCCACTGTTGATAATCTTTATGAAGAAGCAAAAACTCTATTATTAAAAGAAAAACCTAAACTAGAAGCTTTAGCTAAATCATTATTGATTAAAGAAAAGCTTTCTTATGAAGAAATTTTGTCAGTAACTAATTTAATATAGATTAACGTTCATTCTCCCTCTTAATGAAAACCTAGGAATTATATCTCCTAGGTTTTTTATCTTTATAATCTTTATTCAATCCACCTATTAAAAAACAACTTTAATTACTTTATGTCTTGAAGTAAGACCAGCTTTAATTAAAGCTTTTTTTGAAGGTATATTATCAAAATCACAAGAACAAATGGCTATATCTTCTCTTATAAGACTTTTTTCTAAAAGTTTACCCATAATATAGCTGCCATAGCCTCTGTTTCTATAGGGTTGATTTACAACTATCCCTAAATTAACAGTACCAGGGAATATGTTGCTTTTACGATACTCTCCAACGCCTAATATATCATTATCATCACAAAGAAGGAATAATCCATCATTAAGTATCAGTCCTGATAAATAGTTATCTATATATTCATCATTTTCATTTAAATTTTTCATATAAAACTTTTTAACTTCTTTAATTTCTTCTTTTTTAGCTAGTGTAAAGTTTAAATTATCATATTCAGAAACAAAATTGTTAAGATTAAAATCATAAAACAAATATGAATCTATGCTTACCTCTCTAGCTATACCCATAGCTAAGGATAAAAAATCTTTTTCAATACTGCATACAATAGCTCCTGATATATTATAATCTTCAATCACCATTGAAAAAATTTTCTCATTTAAATTTTTATAATCATCTACTATATAAAATTGAGATAATAAATTGTTATTATTACTAATGGAATAATATCCTATTAAATTATCATTTAAATATATACCAAAATACTTTGCTGTAATAATATGTACAATATCATGATAATCTTCCATAGGTTTTAAAAGACTACTATAATATAGCTTTCTTAAAGGCAACACATCTTTTACTGAATCTAATTTTTTAAAATTTATCATTTAACCTCTCCTTAATTTAATCTATCTTTCAAAATAATTATCACCTATTAATATAATACAAAATTCACAACTATAACTATATATATTATATTACAAATGCACCTTCTATACTTATTTTTATAGAAGGTGCATTATCAAAATTCCTCAAAATATATATTTTCATCTATGCTACTAAATCATTTTTACTCGCACTGCTATTTCTTTTTAAATTGATACAAATAAATATGGTAACTATTAATCCTATATAATCAGCTACTACTGGTGCTAAGAACACTCCATCTACTCCCATAAAGTGAGGTAAAATAAATGATATAGGTATTAAAAGTACAAAAGAACGGCCTACAGAAAGTATATTGGCAAATAAATTTCGTTTAGTTGCTTGAAAATAACTTGCAAAGGTTATTACTATTCCAACAGTTGGCATAGAAGCTAAATAAATAACAAGTCTTCTAGCTGCAAGTTTAATAACTTCTGGATTACTATTAAATATACCTACTAATTTTCGTGAAAAAACGTATACAAATATAAAAGTAGCATGTCCAAAAATAACATCAGCTATTAAACTGATTTTTAGTATTTGCCTAACTCTACCATATTCATTAGCACCATAATTATATCCAATAATAGGCTGTATTCCTTGAGCTATGCCATATAATATTTGAATAAATATTATGGAAATATATCCTACAATAGCAAATATAGATACATCTAAAGTACTTCCATAACTTAATAATATTTGATTTTGAATAAATATTATAAATGCTAAAGCTACCTGCATAGCAAAAGACATAAATCCTGAGACAAAAACTTCTCGTAAAAGCTTTAATTTTATTTTTAAATAAGATAATTTAATTCTAATATTAGCTTGTTTACTAAAAAAATAAAATAAAAGATATATAGATGATCCTATTATACCTATAGCTGTAGCACACCCTGCTCCTATAATTCCTAAATTTAATTTAATAACAAATAACCAATCTAAAAATACATTTAAAATTGAAGCAATAATAAGTATGTTCATAGACAACTTAGGATTTCCATCTGACCTTGTAATTGGATTTAACCCAGTAGCTAATACATGAAAAGGTGTCACTAAAAATAATATAGTTCCATATTGCTTACTTAAAATTAGTACTTCTCCTTCAGCCCCTAAAAATCTCATTATAGGTTCCAAAAAAATTATCCCTACTATAGATATTACAGTTGAAATCAAAATCATAATAAAAATTGATGTACCTAATATATCTTTAGCTTCCTCTCTTTTATTTTCGCCAAGTCGTATAGATATGAGGGTGGCTGCTCCTGTCCCAAATAAAGAACCAACTGCCATATTTGCACATGCTGCTGGAAATATGATATTAATACTTGCAAGTGCAATTTCCCCTATACCCCGTCCTATAAATATTCCATCAATTATTAAATAAAGAGAGTTTACTAATATACCTACTATTGATGGAATAACAAATTTAAAGAAAAGACTTAGTGTACTATCTTTTATCAAATCATTTCTCATTATACTTTCTCCTCTTATTGCTTATATTTATGTAGTTGTGAATTAATATATCAAACTACTAACCTATGTTTACATATACGTTGGGAGTTTAGAATAGTTTATTTATATACTATATAAAATGTTAATATAAAGCCAATGGAATTTCAAATTAAAAAAATTTAAATTTAAAATTATTATATTAAATTGATTTCTAATTTTCTTAAAATATTTTTTTACATAATAAAAAAATAGCCAATTATGACTATTTTTTGGAGCGGGTGAAGGGAATCGAACCCTCGTAACTAGCTTGGAAGGCTAGCACTCTACCATTGAGTTACACCCGCA
>NZ_JACSQB010000109.1 GCF_014836835.1 Clostridium faecium
TTTATATGTTTTATGAAATAAACTTTAAGTTACACCATAAATTTTTATGAAAAAGTTGCATCAATAATTTTGATGCAACTTTTTATTATTTTTAAAATACTTTAATTAAACTAGCAAATTGATTAAATTTGTCTCAATTCTGCACCTAATTTATGTTCTAGTGATCTTAAAATTTTATCATGAACTTTATTAACTTCATTATCTGTTAATGTTCTTTCTTTATTTCTATATACTATTGAATAAGCAATACTTTTCTTGCCTTCTGGTATTTGTTTACCTTTGTAGACATCAAATAACTTAACACTTTCTAATATGTTTCCACCTTGTTTTTTAATAGTTTCTTCTATTTCTTGAACCAATACGCTGTCTTCAACTAAAAGTGCTATATCTCTAGTTACTGCTGGGAATTTTGGTAGTGCTGTATACTTCTTATCAGTTTTAGCATACTTTAATAGTAAATCTAAATTTAACTCAGCTACATAACATCTTATGTCCATATCATAATTATTTGCTACATCAGGATGAATTTCTCCTACAACACCTATATATTCCTTTCCTATATATAATGCAGCAGTTTTTCCTGGATGGAAGCTTGGATTTTCTGATTCTCTTTTAAAACTTACACTTTTAATTCCCATTTCTTCAAGTACATTTTCAACTACACCCTTAATATCTAAGTAGTCTATATTTCCATACATTGAGATTGTAACTATATTTCTTTCTTCTGGCAGTTCATTTTCATTTTCACTTGGAATATATATTTTTCCTATTTCAAATAGTCTTGCTTCTTCATTACTTCTATTATAATTTCTTGATAAAGCCTCCATAGCAGATGCCAATGTAGTAGTTCTCATTATACTAAAATCTTCTCCTAGAGGATTTTTAATTCCAATAGTCTTTCTTAAATTACTCTCTTCCGGAACTAGTAATTTATCAAAAATTTTAGGACTTACAAAAGAATAGCTTATAGATTGATTTAATCCACTATTTATTAGTGAATCTATAACTTTTTCTTCAAGTTTTTGTTTTTCACTTTTTCCACTTTTTGTTGCTTCAAATAATGCTATTGTAGAAGGTACATTGTTGTATCCATAAATTCTTACAATTTCCTCTGCAACATCTTCTTTAATATTAATGTCACTTCTAAAAGTAGGAGATTTTACAACTAATGTATCCCCTTTAATTTCTGTATTAAGTTCCAAACTATCTAGATATTTTTTCATATCTTCTTTAGATATATCAATACCTAAAAATTTATTAATCCAATTTGAATCTACCTCTAAATAATGTGGAGTTTTAGGCTCTGGATAAACATCTATTACTCCTTCCATTATTTCTCCTGCATTTAATTCATTCACTAATGAAGCAACTCTTGCTACTGCTATTTCACATAAGTTAGGGTCTTGATTTTTCTCAAATTTAGTTGAAGCTTCTGTTCTCAAATTTAATTTTTTAGATGATGTTCTTATATTAGTACCATCAAAATTTGCACATTCTAGAATAACCATTTCGGTATCTTCTTTTATCTCTGAGTTCAATCCTCCCATTATTCCTGCAAGTCCAATAGTTCTTTCTCCATCTTTAATACATAAAATATCATTATCTAATCTTCTCTCTATTTCATCTAAAGTAGTAAATTTTTCACCATCTTTAGCTCTTTCAACTACAATAGTCTTAGTCTTTAATTCTCTTGCGTCATAAGCATGTAACGGTTGACCAAGCTCTAACATAACAAAATTTGTTATATCAACTATATTATTTATTGGTCTAACTCCTGCCTCTAATAGTCTCTCTTGCATCCATTGAGGTGATGGCTCTATTTTTACATTTTTAATGCCTTTTACCATAAATCTTCTGCAAAGTCTATCTCTTATTTCCACATTGTAGTTTTCTTTAATATTTTCACTACAATTAGAAGTGCACTCTAAGTTTGGCATCTTATAAGTAGTTCCTAATGTTGCTGCTGTTTCTCTAGCTATTCCTACTATACTAAAACAATCTGCTCTATTTGATGTAATTTCAAATTCTATTACTGCACTACCTATATCAACTACCTCTTTTATGTCTACTCCAATTGGAGTATCCTGTGGTAATATCATAAGTCCGTGTATTGGCTTATCTCCTGCTATTCCTAGTTCTTCTTCAGAACAAAACATACCATTAGAAACTACACCTCTTAATTTTCCCTTTTTAATTTTAAGCCCTCCATGTAACGTAGAGCCATGAAGTGCTACAGGAACTATATCTTGCTCTTTCATATTTGTAGCAGCAGTTACTATTTGAATTGGTTCTTCAGCATTTATATCCACTTGGCAAATTACAAGTTTTTCTGCATCTGGATGTCTATCTATTTTTATTATTTTCCCTGTTACTACATTTGAAATTTCATCTCCTGAAACAATTAATTCTTCCACTTTAGATCCAGATAGTGTTAATTTATCTGCTAACTCCTTAGGTGAAATATTTATATCAACATAATCTTTAAGCCATTTAACTGGAACTCTCATTGGTAATCCTCCTCTAATATTATTCTAAAATTGATTTAAAAATCTCATATCACTTTCATATAATAATCTTATATCGTCAATTCCATATTTTTGCATAACCATTCTATCAAGACCAAATCCAAAAGCAAATCCACTGTAAACTTCTGGATCAATTCCACAATTTCTTAAAACTTGGGGATGAACCATTCCACATCCTAATAATTCTATCCATCCACTTCCTTTACAAACTCTACAGCCTTCACCATGACAAACAAAGCAGGTAGCATCCATTTCTGCTGAAGGTTCAGTAAATGGGAAATGATGTGGTCTAAACTTAGTTTCAACATCTCCAAACATCTTTTTAGTAAATAACTCTAAAGTACCCTTTAAATCTGCAAAAGTTACCCCTTTATCTATAACTAATCCTTCTATTTGATAGAATATTGGTGAATGAGTAGCATCAGCAGCATCTGAACGATACACTTTTCCTGGTGCTATCATTTTTATTGGTGGTTTTTGATTTTCCATTGTTCTGATTTGTATTGGAGAAGTTTGAGTTCTTAAAACTATATTATCATTTATATAAAATGTATCCTGTTCTCCTCTAGCTGGGTGATCCTTAGGTATATTTAATGCTTCAAAATTATAATAGTCCTTTTCTACTTCCGGTCCTTCTTCTATAGAAAATCCCATTGATAAAAATATTTCATTGATTTTTTCTAAAGTTAAATCAAGAGGATGTCTATTGCCTATAGTTTGTTTTTTACCTGGCATAGAAATATCAATTATTTCACTTTGTAATCTTTTCTCTTTTTCTTTATTTTTGATTTCTTCTGTTGCTTTAAAAATAGCATTTTCTAATGTTTCTCTCACCTCATTAGCAACTTTACCTATAATTGGTCTCTCTTCTGGAGATAATCCTCCCATTCCTCTTAATATTTGAGTAAGCTCACCTTTTTTACCTAAATATTTTACTCTAATACCTTCAAGCTGAACCTTTTCAACTGCATTTTTTAATTCATCTAAAGCAGCAAGCTTAATATCTTCTAATTTTTCTCTCATTTTTAAATCTCCTTTCATATTTTTCTCATAGTTAATCACTATTATTTTTATCAATTATAAAATAATAATCACTAAATAAATTTATTATTCAATATTAATTATTGAACAATATATAATTTTATAAATAAAAAAACCGCCCCTAAAAAGGGACGGAATATCCGCGGTACCACCCTAATTGGACTATAAAATAGACCCTCTTAGTAAATTTATCGATTTTAATCGCTAATCATTACTTATAATATATAAATATTACTTTCACAATTAGAACTCAAGAGTGAACTTCAGTATAAATTTATCATATAAAGGCTTCCAATCTATGACCTTTACTCCCTGTATGTAATCTTATACCTACTCTCTCCTTCATAGTTTAAAATATTAAATTTTTAATTTACCACTCATTATACCTATATTTATCTAAAATTTCAATACTATTTAAGAATATTCTTTTGTCTCACAGCCTCATACATCATAATAGATGCAGCAACTGATGCATTTAATGATTCTGCACCACCAGGCATAGGGATTTTAACTTTTTCATCAGAAATCTCATATACTTCCCTGCTGATACCTTTTCCTTCATTTCCAACAGTTATAATAGATTTCCCACTTAAGTCTATATCATAGAAATTATTATTGGTATCAAGAGAACTTGTAATAAGCTTATACCCTTTATTTTTTAATTCTTTAATAACACTTAAATCTTTATCTTCTATAACAGGTATATTAAATATAGATCCCATAGTAGATCGCAGAGTTTTTTCATTATAAACATCTACTGTACCTTTAGTTAATATAACTCCTAATCCACCTGCTGCATGTGCAGTTCTTATAATTGTACCTAAATTTCCAGGATCCTGTACTTTATCTACTAAAATATAAAATCCATTACTATATTTAAAATTAAGAGATTTATTCTCTACCACTGCAATTGCTCCTTGAGGTGTTTCAGTACTTGATAAAGTCTTAAAAACCATATTGCTTACACTGTAAATTTCTGCACTGCACTTATATCTATTTATATACTTTTTACAATATTCTTCATCTGCATTTTCATTTATAAAAATGTATTTTACATTAAAAGATGACTTTAATGCTTCTTCAACAAATCTAAAGCCTTCTACTAAAAAAGTATTACTTTCTACTCTATGTTTTTTTTCTTTTAATTTTTTTATTTGCTTTATTAGAGAATTCTCTTTACTACTAATATATTGCAAACCATTTTCTCCTATCTTATTAACTTTTCTATACTATTAAGCTCTTGATTTCCACCAATAGCTACGATTATATCATTAGCTTCAATAATTTCATCAGCAGAAGGAGAAACATCTATTTCATTATTTCTTTTTATTGCCATAACATTTATTCCATATTCAGCTCTTAAATTAAGCTCCTTTAGGCTCTTTTTATGCCATTCCTGTGGACTTACAATTTCAGCAATACTAAAATCTGGTGATAATTCAATATAATCTAATATATTTGAAGAACATAAATTGTGTGCAACTCTTACTCCCATATCTCTTTCTGGGAATATAACTCTATTTGCTCCAATTTTGTATAATACCTTGGCATGAAGTTCATTATTAGCTTTTGTAATGATATGTTTAACTCCTAACTCTTTGGCAAGCACTGTAGCTAATATGCTAGCTTGTATATCTGAACCTATACTTATAATAGCAACGTCAAAGTTTCCAATTCCTAGTGCCCTTAAGCTCTGTTCATCATTTGCATCAACTTGAACTGCATGAGTTACCGTTTCTGATATATTTTGTATAACTTCTTCATCACGATCAACTGCCAATACATCATTTCCTAATGAATATAAAGTTTCTGCTACAGATGTTCCAAATCTTCCCAATCCAATTACAACAAATTGTTTTTTACTCATAATCCACACCTTCTATCCAACTAATATTTTATCTTCTGGGTACTTTATAGCTAAAGCTTTCTTACGTCTGTTAATTGAAATTGCTAAAACCAATGTTAGAGGTCCTAATCTGCCTGCATACATAGTTAAAGCTATAATTATTTTTCCTATAGCACTTAATTTTTGAGTTAATCCTAATGTGGATCCAACTGTAGCAAAAGCTGAAGTTGCTTCAAATATGTAATATTCAAAAGGCATACCAGTGCTACGTTCTGTAATAGAAAGAAGTACTGTCACTGTTATAACCAATCCTAATGCTATAATCATAATAGAAAAAGCTTTATAAACAGTATCCTTACTTACTTTCTTTTTAAATATTTCTGTGTCTTCTCTTCCTTTAATAACTGATTTAACTGTCATATATAATATACCAGCAGTAGTTGTTTTTAATCCACCTGCTGTTGACCCTGGAGAACCTCCAATAAACATTAATATTATACTTAAAAAAATAGATGGTATAGTCATATCTGGTAATGATATGGAGTTAAATCCTGCCGTTCTAGGGCTAATTGATGCAAAAATTGATGCTAATATTCTATCTTTAAAAGTCATACCTTTCATTGTAGCTTCATTTGAAAATTCAAATAAAAAGAATAGAATTGCGCCTCCTATAATTAAAGAAATAGTCATGGATAATACCAACTTTGAATGAAGAGATAATTTTTTTATGTTTTTATAATTATATATTTCATTCCAAACATAAAATCCAAGACCTCCTGCAACTATAAGCGCAGATATAGTAAAAATTATAACTATATTTCCATTATAATTAATTAAGCTATTAAAATTACCCATTAAGTCAAATCCCGCATTACAAAAGGCTGAAATAGAATGAAATAAACTGTAAAAAATTCCTTTTCCTAGCCCAAACTCTGGAATAAATTGAGTGCTTAATAAAAGTGCTCCAAGTCCTTCTATAGAAAAAGTAAATATTAATATATATTTTGCTAATTTAACTATCCCTTGAAGAGAATTAGAATTCATAGCCTCTTGCATTACCAATCTCTCTTTTAAGGTAATTCTTTTACCTATAATCAATGACAGCATAGTAGCAAAAGACATAAATCCTAAGCCTCCAATTTGGATAAGCATCATAATTATTGTCTTACCAAAGTAACTCCAGTGAGTTCCTGTATCTACTGTAATAAGTCCTGTTACACATACTGCCGAAGTTGAAGTAAATATACAATCCAAAAAAGGAGTTTGTATTCTAGCATTGGTAGCTATAGGTAATGACAATAATATCGCACCTAAGAATATAATAATTGCATATCCAATTGCTAATATCTGCATAGGAGTAAATCGTCTTTTCTTCAAAACATTTTTCATTTTCAACTCCACAAAAACACCTCAATTCTCTCCATCTGAAAGTCTAAAATATAGATACATTCATTATATACTCTTTTCATAATATATTATAGTATTTCCACATTGATATTTTAAATTAGTTAATAATACAAAAATGTAGCCCAAGACTACATTTTAATATTATTATTTAATTAAGCTTCTAATTGTTTTTTAGCAACTTCAACTAATTCTGAAAAAGCTTTTGGATCATTAATAGCTATTTCTGAAAGCATTTTTCTATTAATATCTACTCCTGCAAGCTTCATTCCATTCATAAATCTTGAATAAGAAAGTCCATTCATTCTTGCAGCAGCATTTATTCTTGCAATCCAAAGTTTTCTAAAATCTCTTTTCTTTAATCTTCTTCCTACATATGCATTTCTTAATGCTCTTATAACTGATTCATTTGCAGTTTTGAATAACTTGCTTTTTCCACCATAATATCCTTTTGCAAGTTTTAATACTTTTTTATGTTTTTTACGAGCGTTAACAGCTCTCTTTACTCTTGCCATTTAAAATACCTCCTAGTTCACCTTCGATTATAAGTATGGTAATAATTTCTTCATTGCTTTTTCTTGTGAAGCTGAAACATATCCAGTCTTTCTAAGATTTCTCTTAGTTTTTGCACTTTTTTTAGTTAATATATGGCTTCTGAAAGCTTTAGCTCTTTTTAACTTACCTGTTCCTGTCTTCTTGAATCTTTTTGCTGCACCTCTGTGGCTTTTCATTTTTGGCATAATAAAAATCCTCCTCTCAGTATTTATGCTCTTTTAGGAGCTAATATCAATATCATATTTCTCCCCTCTTGCTTAGCGGGCTTCTCAATTACATAAACATCTCCAAGCTTTTCTACAAAAGAGTTCAATATTTTATGTCCTACATGTGAGTTTTCAACTTCTCTTCCTCTAAATCTCACAGTAACTTTAACCTTATTTTCATCTAATAAGAATTTTCTAGCGTTATTTGCTTTAATTTCAATATCATGGTCTTCAATGGTAGCACTCATTCTAACTTCTTTAATGCTTATGATTTTTTGCTTTTTCTTAGCTTCTTTATCTTTTTTTTGCTGTTCATAAACATACTTACCAAAATCCATAATTTTGCATACTGGCGGATTTGCGTTAGGAGAAATAACCACTAAATCAAGTTCTTTCTCTTCAGCAATTCTTAAGGCTTCCTTAGTTGGCAGAATCCCTAATTGTTCACCATCAGCACTAATAACTCTTATTTCTTTTTCTCTTATGTCCTCATTAATTATGAAATCTTTATTTTTACTAATAGTTTTCACCTCCTAGGTGTTATAAAAATATATAAATAAAAGGGCGACAAAAGCCGCCCTACTGTAACATCGAATTTATTAAACAGTAACCTTACTAGCTTAACTGTAAGGTGAGAAACGGCTGTTTCTTCTTTAGATAATAACTTATTCATTTATTAAACAAGTAGTATTATATTATAGATTTTCACTATTGTCAACAAATTAAATCTATATTTTTATATTATTTTTATATTCTATGCATCTAGAGCAATTATTGCAAAACTGTACCCTTTCACCAAATACATTTTTAATAGTTTCTATCAATTCTTTATTTCTGGAATTTTCCACACAATGTATAACTATTTTTTTAGGAGCAGAAGTAATTAAACCACTTATTATCAAATCCTCTGAACTGACTTTTGAACTTATTCTACTATCGTATAGTTCATTTACTAGATTACTTAAAATATCATTTTCAAATTCATCCCTTACAACATAGTTTCCATCTTTATCTATTAAAATATTAACTTCATTTATTTTGCTTTCTTGTACATCAACAAAATATTTTAATAGCTTAATAAATTCATTATATTCTTTTTCTACCATGAACTTTTCAACAATCTTATCTATTATACTTTCTAAATCAGAAGTCATTTCTTTCATTCTAAAAGTTAAAAATCCCTTAATATTTACTTCATTATTTTCCTCCAAACAAAGTATAATTTTTTTAATAATTTCATTTTTTCTGTTCATATAATATATCATGTTATCATCAATTTTGTTATCTTCATTTTCAAATACATCAATTATCATATTTTTTACTTCTTTTATATCCTCTCCTCTTAAAAAGTAAAAATTATCTGATAAATATTTTGATACATTTTTTTTACAAAATTCCTTTATAACAACTTTAAAAAGCACATTACCTATATATAAATTAAACATTTTTTGAAAATTCTCATTAAAATTTTCATCATCGCAATAAACTTTAATAATATGAAGATTATTTTCTAAGCTTTCTGAAATACCTACTGTTGCATTCTTCAACTTAAAATAATTTCTTGCATTTCTTATCTCATCTATTATATATTCTTTGCTATCATCCTGTATTAATGTTAATAATAACATATAGCTCACTCCTTTATAACATGGCTTAACTACCACAACTCAAAAGCTATAACTTGTAAACTAATTTTTAAAATGCTAATATAGTTTTAAAAATTATGTGTCTATCTTATTATGCGTTTTCTCACAATTGATATGCATTAATAATTTAAACATTTATCGACATTTGAATTGAGGTGATAAAATGAAACTCGCTATAGTAGACTTCAGAATTTCTAATAGTGAAATAAAATCTTTACAAACTTTAGGTTGTAAAGTTTTAAAATGTCCTCCCAGCTCTAAACTATATGATGCTGTATGTGGTCATCCAGATATGCTAATTCATATTATTTCAAAAACCCTGTTAATGACACACCCTAGCATGGATAAAACTTTCATCAATTTATTACAAAATGATTTTAATTTTGATGTTATATTTTCTAAAAATGAATTAAAAGAAGAATATCCCTATGATATTACTTTAAATGCAGTAAATTTAAGTAATTATTTCATTCATAATATTAAATATACTGACGAATATTTATTAAAACATATAAAGGATAAAACTTTTATCAATGTAAATCAAGGATATAGTAAATGCTCTACTGCAATAATTAATGATAACGCAATTATAACCAGTGATAAATCTATTGCAAAAGCGTTATCAAAGACAGATATAGATATATTATTACTCCCTCCTGGAGATATAGAGCTTCCTGGACTTAATTATGGTTTTATAGGTGGTAGTTGTGGATTACTAGATAACAATCATTTGGTGTTCTATGGAAATTTAAAAAATTATAAATACGGCAATGAAGTGTTAGGGTTTTTAGACAAGTATAGTATAACCCCTATTTATCTTAGTGATAGTAAACTGATTGACAGAGGTAGCATTTTCTTTTTAGATATTTAATTTTTTGTATATCCTCTTTTTCAAAAGATTAAAAAGAAATAAGAATCCACCAGCTTAGCTGGTGGTATTTCTATCGTCCTATAAGGACATTTTACCAGCATTGCGCCTTAAGG
>NZ_JACSQB010000106.1 GCF_014836835.1 Clostridium faecium
GGCTCGATAGCTCAGTCGGTAGAGCAGAGGACTGAAAATCCTCGTGTCGCTGGTTCGATTCCTGCTCGAGCCACCAATAACCTAGATTAATAATCTAGGTTATTTTTTTATGCAAAATTTTATTTTTTGACTTTATATTAAATTAATTTAAGAATATATTGTAATGTCTTTGTAATATTTAAGAATAAATATATAATAAGATTAAATAGAATATAAAATGTAAAAAATAGTCGATGAAATAAAAATTTCAGGAAAGAATAATTAGTATAGTAAACAAAAAATATGGTATGTATTTAATAACATAAGATTATATTGAAAGGGAGATGACCAATGAAGATTACAGAGTGGATGGAAAAAATATTCAATTCTTTAAATGAAGGTGTGCTAATTGTAGATAGAGATGGAAATATCTTATTTTTCAATAAGGCTTATTCAAATTTTATAGGTAAAAATCTTAATGATGTTAAAGGATTACCTATAAGGGATATTCGGCCAGGTTCCGTGATACAAGATGTAATGGAAACAGGAGTTGCTAAGTTAGGACTTCTACGTAAAGAAAGTAACGATGAATATTTTTGTAACATATCTCCTATTATTTCAGATGGGAAGACAATTGGAGGCATATCAACAGTTACATTTTTAAGAGATGTTGTTTATTTAAGTAAAAAAATTAAAGAGCTAGAGAAAAAGAATAAGTATTTGATGGAAAAAATTCATCGCACAAATGGTACTAAATACACTTTTGATAATATAATTGCTGTAAATGAAAATTCAATACTCACTAAAAATATAGCAAAAAAAATTGCACACTCAGATATTTCTGTACTTATTGAAGGGGAGAGTGGAAGTGGCAAGGAAGTATATGCACAATCTATACATAATGAAAGTGAAAGAGGTAAATATCCTTTTGTAGCAATAAATTGTTCAACGTTAGCACCTACAATGTTAGAAGGTGAATTATTTGGATATGAAGATGGAGCTTTTACTGGAGCTAAGAAGGGTGGAAAAATTGGTTTGTTTGAAAGTGCAAACCAAGGGACCATATTTTTAGATGAAATATCTGAAATGGATTATTCATTACAAGCAAAATTGTTACGTGTATTACAAGAAGGAACTATTAGGAAAATAGGTGGAACTAAGGAAATTGATATAGATGTTAGAGTTATTTGTGCTTGTAATGTAGATTTAATGAAATATATTGAAGAGGGTAAGTTTAGGAAGGACTTATATTATAGAATTGCGGTTTTCCCTATTCATATAGTGCCTTTAAGAGAAAGACGGGAAGATATACCATATTTATTAGACTTATATCTTGAAAAATTAAGTAATAAGTTTAGAAGAAAAATATCTTTAACAGATAAGGCAAAAGCTTCACTCTATAATTACGATTGGCCTGGGAATGTAAGAGAAATGAGAAATGTCCTTGAGTTTTCAGCTATAATGGCTACAGATGGTTTTATAAGAGAAGAAAATTTACCTACTCCTATTACTGAAAATTCAAAAGAATCGGAACCGAAATTTTACAAACTTTCTGATAAGATTAAGAAATTTGAAAGGGAAGAAATTAATAAAGCAATTGAATATTTTGGTGACACCGTTAATGGAAAAAAAGAGGCGGCTAAGCATTTAGGGATATCTTTATCAACTCTTTATTACAAGCTTAGTTAAAAGTTATTTGTATTTCTTAAATTTAAGAAAATTATGTAGTTTATTCTTAAATTTAAGAAATTACAGTTAGTTATGATTTCATTGAGTTTTTAAATATATAAATTAAATTTTTAAGGTTATTATTCTTAAATCTAAGAATAATAACCTTTTTCTTGTTAATTTATTCATGGGTTTAAGGCATTTCTGGATATTTTAAATTTGGCATATAAATTGCTTAAGTATATATTAAGAAATTATAATACAAACCTTTACATATAGCTTATCTAAATTTAGTGGCTGCTAAACAATATTTGAGATTGCTATGTATATTATAGATTAACAATAGTGAAAGCTGATTTTTACTATATTAATGTTAATTAGTAAACCGATTAATTTAATCATACAGAGTATTATTACTTAGCTTGAAAGGAGTAATTATTTATGAAAAAAATTAGAATTGGAAGTGGCGCTGGCTATGCAGGTGATCGTATTGAGCCAGCAGTAGAAATAATGGAGAAAGGAAATGTTGACTATATAATTTTTGAATGTCTTGCTGAAAGAACTATAGCTATTGGACAAATGGATAAGCTTAAAGATTCTACAAAAGGTTATAATCAATTACTTGAAAGTAGAATGAGGAAAATTCTTAAGCTTGCGAAAGAAAAGGGAATTAAAGTTATTACTAATATGGGTGCCGCCAATCCAGTTTCAGCTGTTGAGGCAAGTATAAAAATAGCTAAGGAACTTGGCATTACAGGATTAAAATTTGCAGCTGTTACAGGTGATGATATACTTCCGAAAATTTCAGATTATTATAATAACGATGTTCTTGAATTAGATTGTAAACTTGGTGATATTAAAGAATCTATTTTATCTACTAATGTGTACCTTGGTGCAGAAGGAATTATAGAAGCTTTAAAAAATGATGCTGATATAATCATAACAGGTCGTGTTTCTGATCCTGCACTTTCTATTGGACCTTTGAGATATGAGTTTGGATGGAATGTTAATGATAATCCTAATGAAATGGGACAAGCAGTTTTAGTTGGTCATCTTCTTGAATGTGGAGGACAGGTTACTGGGGGCTATTATGCAGATCCTGGTATTAAAGATGTTGAAAACCTTGAAATATTGGGATTCCCAATAATTGAGATTGATGAAACAGGTAAATTTACTGTAACTAAGGTTGAAGGTTCTGGTGGATTAGTTAGTACTGACACTTGTAAAGAGCAAATGATTTATGAAATTCATAATCCAGAAGCGTATATGACTCCAGATGCTATAGCTGATTTTTCTCATGTAACTTTTACTCAAGAAGGTAAAGATTTAGTTAAAGCTGAAAATGCTAATTCTAAAGGAATCCCTGAAACTCTAAAAGTGAGCATAGGTTACAAAGATTGCTTTATTGGAGAAGGAGAAATTAGTTATGGTGGTACAAATGCTTTAGCAAAAGCTCAACTTGCTGCTGATATTGTTGAAAAAAGACTTAAACTAACTGGTGTTCAAATAGAAGAATTGAGAATTGATTATATTGGTTTTAATTCTTTATATAAAACAAAAATTTCTAGCCAGTATGCTCCAGAAGTATTTCCAGAGATTAGACTTCGTATAAGTGGTAGAACTAAAGATAGAGAAAATGCCATTTTAATTGGTAATGAAGTTGAAACTCTTTACACTAATGGTCCTTCAGGTGGCGGTGGTGCAACTAAAAAAGTATCAGAGGTTGTTTCGGTTTGCTCAATATTCGTTCCTAGAGATATCGTAAATATAGAAGTAAGTTATCAGGAGGTATAATAATATGAAATTAAAGGATTTTGCACATGGAAGAACTGGTGACAAAGGTGACATTTCTAACATTTCTGTTATTGCATATAGAGATGAAGATTATCCTATGTTAAAAGAAAAAGTTACTGCAGAAAAAGTTAAAGAATATTTTAGTGAAATTTGCAAGGGAGAAGTAGTAAGGTATGAAATTGATAGTATTTGTGCTATGAATTTTGTCCTTGATAAAACTTTAGGTGGTGGAGTTACAAGAAGCCTTGCTCAGGACAAACATGGAAAAGCTCTTGTTATGGCTTTAATGGAAATGGAAATCTAGTAAAAATAAAAGCCAACAGGTAACATAAATATTTTATAGGTTATCTACTACTCAATCTGAAATAAAATATATAGGAGGTAAGTTATGTTAGCATTCTTAGGACTTTTAACAATTATAGTATTACTACTGCTAGTTATGACGAAAAAAGCATCACCAACGGTAGCATTAATCGTAGTTCCAGTAGTTACAGCAGCTATTGGTGGTTTTGGATTAGAAATTGGTGAATTTATGACTAATGGAGTTAAAAGTATATCAACAACAGGGGTCATGTTTATTTTTGCTATTTTATTCTTTGGAGTATTAAGTGATGCAGGGACATTTGACCCGATAATAAGGACAATTATTAAAGTAGTTGGTAAGGATCCAGTGAAGATTGCAATAGGAACTGCAATTTTAGCAATGATTGTACATCTTGATGGTTCTGGAGCAGTTACATTTTTAATTACAATACCTGCAATGCTTCCACTATATGATCAACTTGGAATGAAAAGAACAACTTTAGCTACCATTGTTGCATTAGGAGCCGGTACTATGAATATATTGCCATGGGGTGGACCAACTATTCGTGCAGCTTCATCATTAGGAATAACTCCAACTGAATTATTTAATCCAATGTTAGTTCCATTCTTAGCAGGTATTATATTTGTACTTATAGTAGCTTTTTTATTAGGAAAAAAAGAAGCAAAACATATTGGTAATATTAGAAATACAAAAATCATAGAAGTTGATGAAAAGGTTAATGAGGAAAAAGCAAAACTTGCAAGACCAAAACTTTTTTTAGTTAATATATTGTTAATAGTAGTAGCAATCACTATTATGATTACAAATAAATTACAACCACATGTTGTGTTTATGCTTGGATTATGTATTGCTTTAGTAATCAATTATCCATCTGTAAAAGAACAAAAGGAACGTATAGATGCACATGCAAAAGAAGCTTTAATGATGGCCAGTGTTCTATTTGCAGCAGGATGCTTTACAGGAATAATGAAGGACTCAGGAATGATTACCGCTATGGCGGAAGTTGTAGTTGATATGATACCACTATCTTTAGGAAGGTTAATACCGGTAATTACAGGGGTAATTTCTATGCCAGCTAGCTTATTATTTGATCCAGATTCTTTCTATTTTGGTGTATTACCAGTGTTAACAAGTAGTGCAAAGCAATTTGGTGTACAAGAAATTATGGTTGGTAGAGCAGCAATTCTTGGACAAATGACAACAGGATTTCCTATAAGTCCATTAACGGCGTCTACATTTCTTCTAACTGGATTAGCAGGTATAGATTTTGGAGAACATCAAAAGAAAACCATTCCATATGCATTTGCATGTACTATAGTAATGCTTATAGTAGCTATAGTTTTAAGAATAATATCATTATAAATTGTATTAATAAGTTTTATTTTAATAGAGGGTGGTAGGCTACCCTCTATAATTTTTAAAATTCTAAGTTCGTTTTAAATTAAATTTATATTTGAGTAGGAGGTAGTAATTTGAGCAAAATTATTTCAATGAATGAAGCGGTAGAAATGATAAAAGATGAAATGACTGTTATGATAGGGGGATTTCTTGGGTCTGGTGCTCCAAATAAAGTACTTGATAAGTTATCAGAAAGCAACGTTAAAAACCTTACAATAATTTGTAACGATACTTCTTTTCCGGAGATTGGGCTTGGTAAGCTTATTGTAAATAAACAAGTAAAAAAAGCCATTGTATCTCATATTGGAACTAATCCAGAAACAGGTAGACAAATGAATGCTAAGGAATTAGATGTTGAACTTTCTCCACAAGGGACACTAGCTGAAAGGGTTAGAGCTTATGGTGCTGGATTAGGTGCCGTAGTTACACCTACTGGCATTGGAACAATCGTAGAAGATGGTAAACAAAAACTTACAATAGAAGGTAAAGAATATTTACTTGAGCTACCTTTAAAAGCGGATATTGCACTAATTTTTGGAAGCGTTGTGGACAAAAAAGGGAATATTTTATATAAGGGAGCAACAAGAAATTTTAATGATTTAATGGCTAAATCAGCTGATATCATAATTGTAGAGGCAGAAAATATTGTAGAGATTGGTGAAATTCCTCAAGAATCAGTTAATACGCCAGGTATTTTTATTGATTATATTGTGGAGGTGTAAAGATGAATAAATCTCAAATTAAAGAAGTTATTGCAAAAAGAGTTGCTAAAGAATTTAAAGATGGTGATGTTGTAAATTTAGGAATTGGATTACCAACAATGGTTGCTAATTATATTCCAAATGATATTGATGTTATATTACAATCAGAAAATGGATTTATTGGGTTAGGTCCTGCACCAGAAGCAGGTAAAGAAGATGTAAACATTGTAAATGCTGGGGCACAACCTGTCACTATAAAAGAGGGAGGTGCATTCTTTAACAGTGCCGAGTCTTTTGAAATAATAAGAGGAGGACATGTTGATGCAACTGTACTAGGTGCATTGCAGGTGGATGAGAAAGGGAACCTTGCAAATTGGATGATTCCAGGTAAAATGGTTCCAGGTATGGGGGGAGCTATGGATTTAGTTGTGGGAGCTAAAAGAGTTATTGTAGCTATGGAGCATACTTCTAAAGGAAATCACAAAATATTAAAAAAGTGTACATTACCTTTGACAGCAGCTAATGAGGTTGATTTAATAATTACAGAAATGGGTGTGATGGAAGTCACTAGTGAGGGGATTGTTTTAAAAGAGATAAACCCTGAATTCACAATTGAAAATATAAAAAATGCAACAGAGGCAGAATTAATTATTGATACAAACTTAAAGTTAATGTGTTAAAATATTTAAAAATTATAATATAGAGTTAGTATATTATAATTCTTAATATTTTTGTTGATAATGTGGATAAGATTTTATCTCATGTTAATAATTATCAACATTAATTCCAATTTATTGCCTGTAGCGGCAAATAGAGTTGGTCATATATTATTGTAATAATATCAAAGTATGGGAGAAATGAAAACTGGAGAATCTCCTATAATAAAAAAGTGTTCGTTGAAATCTTTTTTTATTGTGAAATTCACAATTGTGGACATTTCACAGCAGTTGTTGATAAATATCTATAATTGTCCATTGATAATGGTGGATTTTTAATTGCAAAAAGGAGTTCATTGAACTCCTTTTTATATTCTTTACATATTTGATATAAAATCTATTACCGATTCTATATGTCCATCAACTTTTACTTTTCTAAAGATTTTTGCTATATTTCCATCCTTATTAATTATGAATGTACTTCTTTCAATACCAATAGATTTTTTGCCAAACATAGTTTTTTCTTTTAATACATTATATAATTCACAAACAACTTTATCTACGTCAGATAAAAGTATGTAGTTTAATTCATGTTTATTTATAAATTTTTCATGTGAAGTTAAATTATCTTTACTTATTCCTAATACAACAGTATTTAAATTATCTAAATCCTTTAAATGTTCTTTAAAAGCAAGAGCTTCTTTTGTACATCCAGGAGTATTATCTTTTGGATAGAAATATAATACTACATTTTTACCTATATAATCACTTAATTTATGAGTTTTCCCATCGCTACCTGGTAAAGAAAAATCAGGAGCTTTTGTATTTTCTTTTAAAGTTTCCATGTTATCAACCTCTCAATTATATTTATTTATTATCAAATAGTATAACATTTTATTTTTAAATAGGATAATTTCTTTTAGGATAAATTTTAAATTTAAGATTGTAAATATCAATTATTATGAAATAATTATTATGTAAATGAAAGTTATTAAAATTTATAATAAATTTGATGGAATTTGACTATAATTTAAAAGACTATATTTTTTATAAAGAATTATTAAATTTTAATTTCTAGTATTTTAGTGTAAATAACAATTATGTTAAATGGTATTTTTAAATTAAGCAAAAATATTGCAACAAAGCAGTGAAATATTAATGAAAAAGTTAAAGAAAATGAAATTATAAATTTAAATAAAAAAAGTTATGATTTTACTAGAATATTTAGAAATTATATATAGTTGATTCATATAAAAACAGTATAATAGTTATTAGGAGATGAGTATTATGGAGGACCATTTAAGATTAATCTCAAATATAGTATTATATCTATTTATATATTTACTGGGGCAATTTTTATCAGTAGTATTAGTTACTATACCATCAATATTTTACTATGCACATTTAAATATTAATTTGAATGAAGTATTGATAAGAATAGATAAAAATATATTGATAACAGTATCTATAGGAGCAATGTTTAGTTTAGTTATTTATGCATTAATTTTAAAAAAGAGTAAAAATAATCTTTGGAAGATATGTAATTTTGGAAATATAACTATGAAAAGTATAACTTTTATAGGCATCATATCTATATGTTACTCTATAATTTCTACTTGCTTTGTTGGATTTAGTTATAAGCTTTTTCCAGTATATAATACTATAGTAAACAGTCCAAGTTATAATGGAAATATTGTATCTTTAATTAGCGGAATAATATTTATACCAATTTTTGAAGAAATACTTTTTAGAGGAATAATATTTAATGAACTAAGGGATAATCTATCTTTAATTACCAGTATACTAATACAAGGAATCATATTTGCAATAATGCATGGAAATATAATTCAGGTAATTTATACATTTCCGTTAGCAATAATGTTAGCTTTAGTATATATATGGACAAATTCTATTTGGGCAAGTATATTATTGCATATATTTTTCAACTTTATTGGCATGGTAATAACTCCTAATATCGTAAGTTTAAATATATTAGCTGGAGCATTAATTCCTGCTATAACACTTTTGGCTATTGTGTTTAAAGATTTTAAAAAAATAATTATATAATTGAATGGAATAATAAATTTTATTTTATAAATAGGGACAATTTTTCACTTTTCTGTTGCAGATTTTTTGAAATCTGCATTTTCTTTTCATAAAAAATATGATTGCTTCAGAATTATAAAATTAATTCTGAAACAAATTATTTTTATAATAAACTTATTTTAATGGATTTATAATTTAGTTAATTTTTTCAAGTTCTAAAAAAACTCCTAGTAGATGTATAAATAATCTATTATCATCTTTTACTAATGATAATAAACAATCTTTATTTTCATCCATAATATCAATTTGGTTAATTGTAGTTCCATTTAATCCTACTGAACTATTAGATAGCTTATATCCATTTAAGTATTCTTCTACTGTCATGTCTGTTTCCTCATAAATTGGATTATCTAAAGTATCTATATTGTCAACATGCTTTTCTTTAAAATAATTAGCAGTTTCATCAGAGAATGTTACTGTTTTTCCTATAAAAGATTCAATCTCATCTTGATTATATATTCCGATGCATGCACAAATATATTGGCTAATTCTCCAACTTCCCATATATGATTTTGTATCTTTTATAGCATTGTTAGCATTAATATCATCTCCTTCAATGGAATCTATATCGGAAATTTTTTCATTATTTGAATTCTTTTCATTGTTATTTACTATTTGATTTTCAATAGCAGCATTTTTTTCATTAGCTACTTCAGCTGCTTTTTTATTATTTTTATCGTTACTGCAGCCATAAAGAGTAACTAAAGAAACTAAGCATAAACTAATAATAAGTAATTTTGTTTTCATGGTTATCTCCTCTTCTATTTTTCAATTTATATACTTTTATATATTTTTGGTTATGTTTAAAATAATACCATATGATATTGAAAATCCTTTAAAAATAAAAACATAATTGCTCAATTTTATCACACAGCACAAAATACTCAGTACTTCTTTTAAAGGGTAACTTAAAAGAAATAGATATAGATAGAGCAAATAGAACTTTTGAAAACTTCTTCAAGTTGCATAATAAAGAAACAGAAAGAAATAGAAAGAATTAAAAAATTAGATAAAAAACAAATAAGCAGCATAGGACCATAAAAATCCATACTACTTTGGGGCATATGGTTTTGAACTGAGCCAATATGGTAAACCCTATAGGATGATAATAGTTTCAAGGTAAATTTTGCTAGGTAAAGTCTTAGGGAAACCGAACCAGTATTTGGTATCAACCGATATTGCTTTAGCAAATATCGGCTATCTCAAAAAAGCTTGGGTAGTACTTAATAACCTTGCGACTTTAGCTACGAGAGGTTAAGTGAAGTTATGCTATTAGAAAAAACATCTATATACTTGACCGTGCGTGTCAATAAGTAAAAATGATAGAAATAAAGAGAAAAAGGTAGCATTTTAAATGTAATTTATTGAAATTAAAAAGTATAAAATCACAGAGAATGTCAACTTTGATATAATAATCCTTGTCCCTAAGAGATGCAAACAACAAATCTTAGTGATGAGTTTTAGTTTTTATTTAAAACAGTT
>NZ_JACSQB010000113.1 GCF_014836835.1 Clostridium faecium
AAACAATAACTGTTGGTGATAACTTTGATCCAATGGCTGGTGTAACAGCTTATGATAAAGAAGATGGAGATTTAACAAGCAAAATTCTAGTAGAAGGAACTGTTGATATAACAAAGGTTGGAACTTACAAATTAGTATATAGTGTTACTGATAGTAAAAATGAAACTACTACAAAAGAATGTACAATAACAGTAAAAGCAAAAGAAAGTACTGTTACTGATTTTGGAACTGGACAAGGTATAGAATGGCCAGCACAAGTAAATGCGCCATTTGTAGATATGGTTGCATGGGTAACAAAATCAGGTTACAACAATAATGGGGCAGCAAATTTAGAAAGATTATCTCTTGATACAGGAGTAAAATTCTTTAATCTTGGATTTATACAATCAACCTCAAAGACTATTAAAGATGGAAAAGTTCAATGGGGTTGGGGTGGATATTCTGTTTTAAATGAAGAAAATAAAGATAATACTCAGTACCAAGGAATTAAAAAATCAATAAAAGACCTTCGTGAACTTGGTGGTGATGTTACTATTTCCTTTGGAGGTTTAAATGGAACCCCATTCTGGGAAGCAACTCAAGATGTGGAAGTATTAACTAATACCTATATGGACATTGTTCAAGGTTATGGATTAACTAGATTAGACTTAGATATTGAAGGAGCTGCACAAGATAAAGGTAAAAATATTGCAAATGCCAAAGCCATTAAAAAAGTTCAAGATGAAACAGGAGTTGAAGTTGTTTTAACTGTTCCTGTATTACCAAGTGGATTAACTTGGAATCAATTTGAGGTTTTAGAAGCATATCTTTCACAAGGTGTTGATGTTGAAGTTGTAAATATAATGACTATGTGTTATGGATCAGGAACACTATTACCAGGTGAAAATTATGGGACAGGATCAGTAAGAGCAATAGATAGTACAAAGAATCAGTTAAAAGACTACTTTAAGAAATTTGCAAATATAGAATTAACAGATAGACAAGCTTATGGCAAAATAGGTACTACTTCATCAATAGGCTTTGAAGGAAGTGCACACCCTATATTTACAACAGAATGGTCTAAGTTGGTTGTTGATCATGCTATTGAAAAAGAAATAGCTATGACATCATTTTGGTCAATGAATAGAGATGCTATGTTAGAATCAAATGCAGGGGTATCTAGCCAATATGAATTCACAGAAGTATTTAAGAAGTTTGAGGATGGTAATGAAGGAACAAATCCTCCAGTAAATACTGCACCAATATTAAAAGGAATAGAAAACAAAAAAATATTTATTGGAGAAACCTTTGATGCTATGGAAGGTGTTATAGCAATTGATAAGGAAGATGGTAATTTAACAGATAAAATAATAGTTACAGGTAATGTTGATACTAACATTGCAGGAGAGTATAAGTTAATTTACACTGTTGAAGATAGTGAAGGATTAGTTACTACAAAAGAGCGTATAATAACAGTTAAAGAAAAACCTGATATTACAGATGATAATTTTGATCCAAATAAAATTTATCAAGAAGGAGACACTGTAATATATAAGGGTGAAAGATATAAAGCTAAATGGTGGACTCAAGGAGGAGTTCCAGAGAATAATCCTGCATGGGAAAAAGAAGTTATTCCAAATGAAGATGGTAGTATAGATTATGTACAAGGAAAAACTTATGTAGATGGAGATATTGTTTTATACGAAGGTAAAAGATATAAAGCTAAATGGTGGACAAACTCAATTCCAGGTAGTGATGATTCATGGGAGTTATTAGATAAAGATGAAAATGGAAGTGTGGAGTATGTACAGGGAAAAGCTTATGGAGCTGGAGATATTGTGTCATACCAAGGCAAAATGTATGAGGCTAAATGGTGGACAAAATCAACTCCAGGCAGTGATAGTTCTTGGAATTTAATTAGCTAAGTAATATTTTAAACAATTAAAATGAGAGGATGTCTTAAAAGTATAATTTTTAAGACATCCTTTTAATATAGATGTATTACTTTTAAATTTAATCTATATATTTAAGAATTTGTATTAACAAATTGTTGTGACTAAAAAACCTATAAATACTGTTTTAGTAGCTTTTCTGTCCCAACTCGCTCTATAGTTTCATTAAATTTTTCATTTTCTAAGGCATTTTCGGAGTAGAAATCTAATATTTTTGAAATTATCTCTGGAACTTCTTCTAATTTAAATTTCTTATTTAGAGGGGCTCCAAGTTTTTGATTTTTACCAGACTTTCCTCCAAGATAAATTTTTATACCTTCATTATTTATGGATATGGCATCAAATTTACAAGCTTTGAAGCATTTACCACAATCTTTACATAGCTCATTATTTAAAATTAACGTATCTTTAATTTCTAAAGCTTTTTTCTTACAAATCTCAGTACAGGCACTACATAACTTACAATTTTTTTCATTAATTTTTATAGGACTTGTAGCAATAATTCCTATATCATATTGATTTGAAACTACACAATTATTAGGACATCCGGATATACCTATTTTTACCTTATTAGGAAGAATTTTTGAATAATTTTCTTCGTATAATTTAGAAGTAAGAGCATAGGTATCTATAATACCATTAATACATATACTTCCTCTACAAGTAATTATATAGCTTAATTTTTTATTATTTATATTAATATGTAAGTTCATAGAAGATATTTCTTTTCTTACTATATCTATATATTCACTTTTAATATTAGGTATTTCAATGCTTTGATAGGTAGTAATAGCAATTTTACCGCTGCCATATTTACGAGAAAGGTCTGCTAATTTATTCATTTGTTCATAAGTAATCATACTATCATAACTTATAACTCTTACAGAAAAAAGATCTTCATTTTTTTGGCGTAAAAACCCTTTCGCTTTTATTTTTGCTAATTGTAGTTTTGTTTCATTATTCATGGAATTTAGGATAAAAGATATTTGCCACTTCAGTGATGAGATGGCTTTACCCCAAGTTCACCTTCCTTTCTCATAATAAATTCTTTCTTAATATATTAATTTTATTTAAGATATATTGATTATATTATAAAGTATAAATTATTAACAACTAAGTGGTGAAAATGATATAATATCATACATATATAGATATGCAATTTATTATGGGAGGAAAATTTATGGAATGTAATAATTGTGGAAGTGAAGTTAAAAACAATGATGGTTTTTGCAATGAATGCGGTGCCAAGATATTAACAGAGCAAGATTACATAGAGATTTTTAAAAATAACGAAATCATAGATGAAGCTTACATAAAAAAAGAAGAAAATATAATTGATTACGATAAAGTCTTTGACAATATATCTAAGGAAGAAATAGCCACATTTATAGGTAAGAAAAATAATAGCTATTACTTAGATAAATGGGTTAATTTGAAATTTACAAATAAATATGCTAGTTGGAACTGGTGTGCCTTTTTTATGTCTTCTTATTGGCTATTATATAGAAAAATGTATCTATGGGGATTTGTTACTATAGTTGTGAATTTTGTTTCTATTGGAGGTATAGTAATTGGAGAAACCATCATACCACCATTAGTATTGTCTACTTTACTGGGAATTTTTGGAAATAGCATATATTATAATCATGCTAAAGAAAAAATATATAAAGTTAAGGAAAAAAATTTATCAGAAGAAGAAAAGCTTAAATTGATAAAGAAACGTGGAGGAATTAATTTAGCAATACCACTGCTTATATTCATATTAACATTATTATTTTTTTATGCCAGCATAGTGTTATTTATATCAATAGTATCAGAAATAGCAAGCTAATTATTTAACCAATTGTGTATTATTTAAGTTGTAAATTATAGTGTTCCTTAATGGAAATTTAACTTATACATGATTTTAATCTTCATAACAAAAAAATTTGCCAATGAAATATGAAATTTGTGATTAAAACTCCATGGCCAAAGCCTTTGGAGTTTTTTAAAATAAATTTTATTTTTAAAAGATTGTGCTTGTTTGTTCAGCGAGCGTAATACTGACATCACAAGCAATATAGAAAAAGCATAGCATTGAGTTTCACTTTTGGCAAGGCAGAAAAGGTCAACAAAGTATTGCAGTTAAAGGCTTTTATGACAATTATCTCTCATACTGCACAATGCAAAGCTGAACAAATGAGTTTCGGTTTATTTGCCCTTAATTCTCTTTGTATTTTGTGGATAGGCATAACAACTTTATACTATTGTATTACTGTTTATTTAAGGGGTATCATCAGAGGTTCCCAGATAATCCAGAATTGACTTTTAGGAATAGGATATATAAAATATAGGTTAATCCATTAAAATCAATCTGGGGTCAATCTGGTTAATCTGAGGATTATATATAAAAAGGACCTCAAGAAAATTGTCGGAAAAATAAAGAAAAAAGTTTCAAAAAGTAGTGTACAAATTTCGAGACTTGTGGTATAATATATATAGGTCGGAAAAGACCAGTTAATTTAATATTTTGAATGCTTAGAGAAGCAAAGTTACCTTTAGACGAGGTTTAACTGGCTTCTCTTTTTTGTTGCCTAAAATCAAAAGGAAAGGAACAAGGAAAATGGATAACAAAACAAATAAGCATGAATTTGCGTGTAATGCTGGTAAGGTTACCGAGTACGAAGTAAAGGAACATATTGACACTATCATGGTAGGCTTTCGTGGATTCTCAAAGGAAGTGTCGATTGTAAAGTGGAACGACAAGAAGCCTGTGTTTGATATTAGAGCATGGCGAGTATCTGACAGAGACGGATTGCAATATCCTTTGCGTGGTATCACTTTCTCTAAGGAAGAGTTTATCAAGTTAAGGGAAATCTTGAATAGCATTGATGTGAATTGCATTGATGAATATATGTGAGCAAAGAATGTGAGGTATTGAATATGAACGGAGCAAAGACTGATGAAAGAAATTATTATGCTGAAAGCTACATTGCTTTAATCAAAGCAATTATCAAGGAAACAGCTTCAATAATCAAAGACATAAAGAAAGCAATGGGCGAGGTGTGAAAATGGGAAAAGTAAAAGAAATATGTAGTGATGAATATAGAGAACTCACAATAAAGCGAGAGTTTCTCAATGAAGCAGGCCACTTTAGAGTTGTAGATACAACTGAAACAAATTGCGTTATCTGTGGCAAAGGCTTTAATGACCCAGAAAATCATGAGCAAGGTAAAGAAATCTGGTTTCATAATGTTGGTGACAAAAACGAAGAAAATGGCTTTTGCTATGGGTTTTGCGATAAGTGTTATAGACACTTTAAAAAAGCAATACTGAATGATATTGTTTCTGAATTGAGGTGTTAAGAATGGCTGAGAGAAAGAAGCGAGTAAAAAGAAATGGACACAAGCAAGGTACAGATAACTATGAGTTTGAGGTTGCATTTCAAAGCAATCTAAAAGATTTGCCTGAACAGCCACTTATAAATGACCAGGGTAAAAGATACGGGACTGTCAAGGTTGTAAATGGAAAAGCGACAGTAAACTTGGTTCTTCCAGAGTTTGTAAGGGACAACAACATACAGCCTTTTACACTAACGGATTCTATTTACTTAGAAATATGTAAGAATGATGTTGAAAAGCAGCTAAAGCAAATCTTAGGCAGTGAAATTACAAGCACAGTAAAATCTATTGAGTGTAATATAACGCAGAAAGTTAGCGGAAAAGCATCTCAATCTGATGTGTTGAATTTGCTGTGCCATGCAACATTATCAACAGATAGTGATAATCACAAATGGGTTGGGGCAAGTAAAAACAGCAAATATAAAGAGGTAACGAGGACCATCACACATACAAGACAACACTACTATGTGTTGAAAGCATACGATAAAACTCGTGAGCAAGAGACACGAAACAAGAAAGAAAACAAACACAATGAATCTGTACCAAAAGGGTTGCTTAGAATAGAAATCATCATGCAAGACAGAATCATCAAAAAGCTATTTGGAGATAAAACCAGCTTTTCAGATATTCTAACTAAAGATAGCTTAATTGCAATCATTCAAGAATATAAAAGAATCTTCTGTGATGAATTGATTGAGCGTGATGTGAAAACATATTTGAGTGGTTGTAAGTGGAAGCTAATTGAGTCTTTGACGCAGACGGACAATGTAGCTGAAACCATTGCTAAAGAGCGTGAGTTAATCCCAGATGTTGAGGTGTTAAAAAAGGCTATGAGTAAGTATCTTAAATTGCGACATAAGCCTACATCTAACTTATCGAGGGATATTAAAGCATACGCTGAAAGATATGCATTGCCACAAGACACAATTCTTACTTTACATGATTTTAAGGAATCTTGTGGTTAAACATTTTGGTCGGTTTTAATCAAAAAATGATTAAAATGATATAGAAAGTTTTCAAAAGCGAAATTGCTCAAATGGCTTGTAAATAGGCTCAAACAAAGCGTATAAGTGCTTCTACAACATTTTTGAGCAAAAACACATTTTCAAAAACTGTCCAATAAAGCTCGACAGATACACAGACAAATAACAGTACATTAACAATAAGGGGTGTTCACTAATGCAGGTAGAACGCATATCAGCAGACATTACATTGAAGCATAAACCCAAAACGGGAACACAGGCTTACAATATGCTGATCGAATCTCTCAAAGCAGAGATACAGGAAAAACAAGAGATTTTATCTCATCTCTCACAGGACAAAGTAAAACAGAAATTCATAGAGAACTGGAATCCTACAACAAGGAGCGTGAACATCTATGATATGTAGAAAGGAGTGATTTTATATGCCGTTTGAGAAAGGCAGGTCTGGGAATCCAAAAGGCAGGCCTAAGCAAACCGCAGAGCAGAAATCACAAAAGGAGCAATTTCAGAGGTTGCTTAAATCTTCTACCGTTGAAGCTCTGCAAAGCATAATCCAGATTGCCAATGACAGATACAACAAGGACCGATTCAATGCTTGTAAGTACATCATTGACAAGGCTTATGGTGCAAATACTGCTTTTCTTTTAGACGGTACAGAAGATACTGCTCCTACTGTGATTAGGATTGTTCCATACGGTAAAGAAAACGAGGACTGGAACGAAGATGACTGGGAAGATGAATGGAACAATGCCCCAGATGAAAATGAGGACGAATAACTATGGTAAAGATTACAAACGGAACAGTTACCACAGAGGTAACGCAAGGTGTGTATGATACATTCTACAAGGAACAAGGCTTTGTGATTGTGTCAGACGAAAACGAAAATATCGAATGGGAGGAAGAAGAAAATGGCTAAAGTCAATACTATTGCAAACAACGGACTGACTATCGTTGAGAACTACAATAAACTGCTTGAACAGTTCAGAAAAACAAAGACCATTGATGATGTGCGTATTCTGGTTGCAAGTGTCAGAGATTTTATTTCTGTGTATAAGCGTGTAGATAAGAACATGGTAAATGAAATCTATGAAAAACTCCAGAGCAAATTGCAGGATATGATTGCTGAAAATGCTTTTGTATATGACCGTATGAATAACAGGGTTGAGGAAATCCGCAATCGTGCTTATGACTATGCAAATGAAAAGGACGATACACAGGCAGTACAGAGCAAAGCACTTCAGCTTATGTCTCAGATGCCTAAGGTAATGAACAGCAATCATGCAAACCGTATTACTAAGGTTTTGACAGATTCTATCAATTCTGGTGTTATCGGTAGCAAGGCCGTTCTGGAACTGCTTAAATATCCTGCTTATGCTGATATGGTATCTGCAAAGATTAGGGAGCGTGCTTTTGAGGGGAGTAAATCTTCTGCTGAACAGGCTTTTGACAGATTGAAAGAATCTGAACTGAAAGAAGCTGAACAGAGTCTTGCTTCTGTGTATATGCAGGGATTCCACCTTAGAAACATTGAAAAACAGGTCAATGCGTTTAAGAAGCCTTCCGCATGGAATCTAGACGAACAGACAGCATAAACGATAATCCCAGAATAACACAGGATAATCCAGATTGAATCAGAAGTCATAAGGTAATGTATTCCTATGGTATAGGATAAAAGTTCACCAGAAGTCAACAGAGAACCTCTGGGGATAAACATAAAATTGAGAATATAATAAATCGGTCACTAAAGAATAGTCCAGTTGTCCAGACGGAGCAAACACAAAACATGGGCAACAATACAATAGTTCAGATGAATTTGTATTCGTGTCCCTAATCGAAAGGGAGAATATAAAAATGGCAAAGAAGAATAACACAAACAATACGAACACTTTACCAGAGCAGGAGTTAAACTTTATTGTATCAGATGTACGCATTCCTCGTATGGTGCCTTTACAGACTCTTGCAGATGAATCTGGTATTTCATATAAAGCACTTTGGCAGATGTGCAAACAGAACAAAATCGTGCATATTAAGTCCGGTAATAAGTTTCTTGTGAATGTGGATAAATTCATTGAGTTTCTCAATACCGGCGAAACGGAGGTTGAGAGCAATGACAGAATCGAAACGAGAGGTAGAAAATCTAAAGACACAGCATAAAATCAATAACCCTGTTGAATGGGGACAGGCAGAGGGATTTTCAAAATATCTTATTTCTACTGACGGGCAAGTTTACAGCCTTAAGCGTGATAAACTGATTGAGCCTTCAAATAAGAACGGTATCAAAGGTAGTTATTTGGTGGTTACTATCTACAATGATAAAGGTCAAAAGAAATATATGCTTGTGCATAGACTTGTGTATATGGCTCATGTTGGTCCTATTCCAAAGGGTATGCAAATCAATCATAAGGACGAGGACAAAACAAATAACTGTATTGAGAATCTTGAAGTTGTCACACCAAAACAGAATATTCATTATGGAAGTGCTTCCATTAGACGGAGCGAAAGCGTTAAAAGGTACTGGCAAGAAAAGAGAAAAATGGCCGCTTGTTGATGTGGTATCAGAATTTATACTTTTTGAAACCATGCAAATGAAACCTCAAATAAGTATCAGAAAGTATGCGTAAAAACTTTTGATTATTCTCATAAAAAGTGTGTACTTTTTGAGACTTGCTTGATATGATTAAATCAGAAACGAACAGATGTTCGATAAAGAAATGAGGTGTTCAGATGAACGATAAGTTTAAGAATGACAAGCTAAAGTTTGAGCTTATCAGAAACGCTGATTTGGTGTGTACGGATTGCCTATACAAATATGACGATACGAATATGCCATGCAATGTTTCTAAATGTGAGATGTACGAAGAAAAACCCTCTACCGTTATTGATGGTGGAAACTGCGATTTATACGATAAGGGGGTGTCTGAATGAAATATGTTGCTTATCACAGGACAAGCACAAAGGACCAGCACTTAGACAGAGGAATTGCAGAACTCACCAAGTATTGTATTAATGCTAAAATAAAAATGTACTAAGTTGCTAATATTTTTATGTACAACATTGCCTAAATTCTTTACAGTATTATTGGGTGATGAATATGAATGTAAAGATGAAAATTAATACTGAAATAGAAATAAACTCAGTGGAGGATTTAGGTAAATTAAAAATATTAGTGGAGGTTAACAACTTGGGAAAACCAAATTTCAGTGAACTAGGAAGAAAACTAGGTGTTGATAGAAGAACAGTAAAAAAATATTATGAAGGTAACGTACAAAAGGAACGAAAACAGAAAAAATCTAAAATAGACGATTATTATGATATTATTACTTCTTTGTTGTCATCAGAAAATAAGCAGATATTCTATTATAAATCACATTTACACAGATATCTTGTTAGAGAGCATGGACTAGAATGTTCTAGAAGTAATTTCAATTATTTTATCCTAAAAAACAGTAATTTTGCTGAATATTTTAATCCAAAATCTAAAAAAGATGCTATAAAATCTGAAACTCCATTTGGTAAACAAGCTCAATTTGATTGGAAAGAAAAACTTAAATTTTCATTTAAGGATGGGAGCGAAATGATTCTAAATGTAGGTAGCTTAGTGTTATCAGCATCTAGATTTAAAGTGTGGACAATTTATCCTTCAACTAGTCAAAATCATTTATTTGATTTTTTAACTAATGCATTTGAAACAATAGGAGGTGTTCCAGA